>NZ_JBFADP010000003.1:0-207089 GCF_040641415.1 Streptomyces sp. NPDC020875
AGCCGGGGGTCCTCGGCGATGGCGGCGGCGGCCCGGTATTCGGCGGCGTGGGCGTTCCCGGCGGCCGCGGCGGCGTCGGCGGCCCTGGCGGCGGCTCCACGTGAAACACCGCCCGGACGAAGGTTCCGTGCGCACGGAGGCCCCGCGTGTCCCCGCGCGTCCCCGGCGGACGAGGCTCCTCAGTGGATGAAGCTGTAGCTCCGCCAGGGCCCCGCCCCGGGGGCGACCACATCCGAGGTCATGGTCGAGACATAGATCGATCCGCCGGAGCAGTCGTCCGTGGGGTAGGCGAGCAGATCGACCAGCGTGTCATTGGTCAGGGCGACCGCGCCCTGGGGACCGAACCGGTGGCAGCCCTTCACCGGCGGGCTGTTCACCTGGACATGGTCCTTCTTCTCGGTGTCGTAGAAGACGGGCCCGACGGCGGTCCGGCCGAGGCCCGAGCAGCCGCCGAGGACCAGGGCCAGCAGCCCGGCCCCCACGGCGACGGCACCCCGGCGACCACGGTTCGCCGGCCGGGGCCGACGGCGATCAACAGCCATAACCAGTCCTCGTCCCTCTCCCTGACTGCCTTTGTCCCTACGGGTCGCCGCACCGGATCCGCCACGGCACGGACGGCGGAAAGCGGGGGAGATCCACTTATGCGCCACCCTGCCGCCCCGCCCCCGTTCCGGCATCCGGGGTGCGTCCGCACGGGCTACTCGCCCGGCGCCCCGCCGTCGACCGCTCCACCCGGCCGGCCGTCCACCGCGCCGACCGCCCGGGGCTCCGCCCGGCGGCCCCGGGCGATCAGTACGGTCAACAGCGCCCCGCCGACCAGGATCCCGGCCGCCACCCACAGCGCCGTCGTATAGCCGTGGACCGTCCCCGCCCGGACCGCCCCGGGGCCGTGCTCCCGTAGATAGGAGGCGGTGGCCCCGGCCGCGATGGAGTTCAGCAGCGCCGTCCCGAACGCGGCCCCCATCTGCTGCACCGTGTTGTACGCGGCCGAGGCCACCCCGGCTTCGGCCGGAGCCAGCCCGGCGGTCGCCCGTTCGGTGGCCACCGCGAGCAGACAGCCGAGCCCCAGCCCGGTCAGCACCATGGCGGGAGCGAGAAAGACCACCAGGACCTGGGAGCTGTCGGCGGTGACCCGGGTGAGGACGAGCATCCCGGCCGCCGCGGCGAGCAGACTGCCCGTGATCAGCACGTCCGGTCCGGTACGGCCCCGGGCCCGCTGGGCGATCACCATCGCGCCGACCGTGGTGGCCAGGGCGTTGATCAGCAGGGTCAGCCCGGCCTCCACCGGCGAGTAGCCGAGGATCATCTGGGTGTAGTAGCTCAGAAAGAGATAGAACCCGAACATCGCGATATACATCGCCAGTACGGCGACGAACGCCCCGCCCCGGACCCGGTCGGCCAGGATCCGCAGCGGCAGCAGCGGACTCCGCGACCGGGCCTCCACCAGGACGAAGAGGCCCAGCAGCAGCGCGCCGAGCAGCAGCAGCCCGAGCACACCGGGATCGCTCCAGCCCCGCGGTTCGGCCTCGGTGAAGCCATGGACCAGAACGCCGAGTCCGGCGGTGCTCAGCAGCACCCCGGGCAGATCGAGGCCGTGCGGTACGCCCCCGGGCCGGTCGCGGGGGATCAGTACCGTCCCGGCGAGGGTCACCAGGGCCATCGGAATGTTGATGTAGAGGCACCAGCGCCAGTCCGCGTACTCGGTGAGCAGTCCGCCCGCGACCAGTCCGAGCGCCGCTCCGGCCGCGCCGACCCCGGCGAAGACCCCGAAGGCCCGGCCCCGTTCGCGGCCGTCCGGGAAGGTGAGGATCACCAGCGACAGCGCCGCCGGGGCCAGTAGCGCCGCGAAGACGCCCTGTCCGGCCCGGGCCGCGAAGAGGCCGGCCGCGTTCCCGGCCGCCCCGCCCGCCACCGACGCCGCGGCGAACCCCACCAGCCCCACCGCGAAGGCCCTGCGGTGCCCGATCGCCCCGGCGATCCGTCCGCCGAGCAGCAGCAGCCCGCCGAGGGCGAGGGCGTAGGCGGTGATCACCCAGTGCCGTTCGGCGTCACCGATACCCAGTTCGGCCTGGGCGGACGGCAGGGCGATATTCACGATCGTCACATCGAGGACGACCATGAGCTGCGCCAGGCTCACCACCCCCAGGGCCCACCACCGGGTACGCGCCCCGTCCGGTCCCGCGCCCGTCCCGATCTGTTTCCGCACCGTCGGCCACCCCGCCTAGAACGTTGATCGATGCACTGGAACATCGATCCGGAGCGGGTGACGCTACTCCCTCCCGCGCACCGGTCCCCGGCGCCGGACGGCGTCATCAGGCCAGTGTTTATCTCCGGCGGAATGCCGCGAAAAGCCCGGCTGAGAACCGGGCCGCCCGGGTCGGGGACCCGCCTGTCAGAAAGGGATCGGGTCAGCCCCGGCGCGGGCGCAGCAGAAACCGGTCGGCGGCGGCCGCCTCCACCGCCGACCGGCCGTAGAGCAGCGGGAAGGGGTCTCCGGCGGCCCAGCGCCGATGCAGATCGGCATGGTGGGGGCTCCGGCGGTCACCCGACTGACCTGGGGCGTTGAGGGCCCGGGAGGCGTCCCAGGAGCCGACGTCGAGCACCATGCTGAAGGTCGCGCCGCCCGCCTCGGCGAAGCCGCCGGGGAAGTAGAGGGAGATCTTCGGCGTGTGGTGCGTACCGCCGCGCGGTATCGGCCCCAGGGCGGTGCCGAACACCGGGTCGAAGAAGGTGTGGGTATGCAGATCGCCCCACCGCCAGGCGGCCGGATCCGGTCCCAGTTCGGCGGCGACGGCGGCGTACGCCTCCTTGAGGGTGGCCAGCAGCAGCCGGTCCCGGACCGCGGCACCGTCCGGGCCGAACCACTTCTCGGGCTCGGCGAAGGACTCCAGCACCACGGTGAACTGGGGGTCGGTGAAGAAGGCCGGATCGCGGGCGCCCCGGGGATGGACCTCGGCGAGCCAGCGGGGGTGGAGGAACCGGGTGGTCCAGGTCTCGAACAGCGGAGTGACGGCGGAGCCGGCGCCGCTGCCGCCGTCGTACCCCCGCAGCAGTTCCAGCGCCTTCGTCACCCGCGGGTCGTCGGACGTCAGACCCCGCAGGTGGGGGACGAGGGCGGTGGCGAAGGCCGACACTGTGTCGTTCTGGAGGTTCACCTGGTCCTGTACGGTCCCGTCGCGGCGGGCCGAGAGCACCGCGTCGATCCGGTCCTTGCGGAAGGGCATCGCCCACTCGTAGCCGGGCATCACGGGATGGTCCGCCGGGAAGTTGAACTCGTTGGCGGTGGCGACATAACCGGCCGGGGGGTCGAGCCGGTACGGCAGGTCCTCGGTGCCGTGGAAGCCGTCCCACTCGTAGCGGCCGTCGCCGGGGACCGGGAGCAGTCCGTCGTAACCCTCACCGGTCCGGCGGGGCACGGTACCGGCGGCGACGAGTCCCACCCGGCCGCCGGTGTCCGCGTAGGCGAGATTGGAGCCCGGGGTCCGCCAGCGCCGCAGGGCGTGGCGGAACTCGGTGAAGTCACCGGCCCGCAGATAGGCCAAGCTGCCCAGATAGGGGGCGGTGCCGGGTTCGGTCCATACGGTGCGGACCGCGTAGGCGCGGTTCTTCGCCGGATCCGTCCTGATCACCGGGCCGTGCCGGGTAAAGGCCAGCTCGACCGGGACGGGCGGGCCGCCCGCGACGGGGACCCGCTCGGTGACCGTGCGGAACTTCTCCCAGCCGTCGCCGTACCGGTAGCGCCCGGGATCGTCGGGGTCGGTCTCGTAGACATAGAGGTCGGCCTGGTCGGCCGGGAGATTGGTGAGCCCGAAGGCGATCTCGCCGTTGTGTCCCATGCTGACCCCGGGGGCCCAGGGCTCCCCCGCGCCGATGACGTCGATCCCGGGCGCGGTGAGATGGACCAGATAACGGCTGGTCGGCAGCAGGGCGTTCAGCCGGTGCGGATCGTTGGCCAGGATCGGACGCCCGGTGGCCGTCCGGCCGGGGGAGAGAGCCCAGGCGTTGCTGCCGCCGGGGGCCGGGGGCGCGGGTACGGTCCGCGGCCCGCCCGGTGTCCCGGGCTGGAACAGGAAGACCCCGGTGGCCAGGTCGTACACCTCGGACACATCGGCGGGTATGTCACAGGGGTCGAGCCCGGCCGGGACACGGGGGACCCGGGGCGGCTCCAGGGTCGCCACCACGGCCGCCGCCGCCGGGCCGCCCGCGCAGACGGCCCGGGCGCGGGCCAGTTCGGTGGAGAGGTTGGACACCAGGGCGTGGGTGCGGATCCGGACGACGTCCTCGGGCGCCCAGCGGGCCGGGGCGTAGCCGAGCCGGGTGAACTCCTCGGGCAGGGAGCCGGGATGCTCCGCCAGCCAGTCGATATAGGCGTTCACCCCGGCGGCGAACTCGGTGGCGGCCTCCCTGGCGCCGGGGCCGTAACTCGCCCACTCCCGTGCCATGTCGCCCCGGTAGCGGAAGAGCCGGGCGGCCCGGTCGTGGCGGAGGTACTCCGGTCCGAGTACGGCGCTCAGCTCGCCGAGCCCCTTCCGCCGCCAGGTGTCGAGCTGGAAGAGCCGGTCGCGGGCGGCGACGAAGCCCTGGGCCCGGAAGAGGTCGCCGGTGGAGCGGGCGGTGATATGCGGTACGCCCCAGGTGTCGACCGTGACCCGGACCGGGGCGTCCAGTCCGGCCAGTTCGTAGCCCCGGGGTTTCTCCCCGGCGGACGCGACCGCCGGGAGCAGCAGGGAAAAAGACGCTACTCCGGCGGCAAGCGGTTTCCACAACGCACGCCTCGGCATTCTGCCTCCAGCCATCTCGCGGTGATAGATCTGCGGCGGAACGCGGGAGCGGGTCGCTGTGCACCACTCCTCCCGGGCAGGCGTCGGCCCGGCAATGCGGAAAGAAATATGGGCAGAAACAGGCAGGGATCGCCGTGCGCCGCAGACCGCAGCGTAACGGCGGCCGAATAGCCGCGGGACGGCTCTCGACGGCGGCCCAAAGCTTTTTCAAGGGATTCTCAAGGCGGGCCGAGAACCACCGCCCGGCACCGTAGTGGCGGCCCCGGAAGGCCGCAAGCGGGCCTTCCAGGCCCCGCCGGGGCCGGGGATCACCGGAATGAGCTGCGGCCATCACACCATGGGATCGGCTAATGGCTCTCCGCACCGCGATGACCCGTTAGCCATCACCGCAGTTCACGGCGGTGCCGTTCGGGAAAAGCTCACTTAGGGCGCTCTTGACTCACGCTTGACCCGTGGCTTAAACGTGCCTACCGTGAAGTCTCAGGCACAACAGGTGCAACAACGGGGGCAACTGTGCTGCGCATTGATCTGCTGGGAAACCTGTTAACCACATATGGCGGCGAGACGGTGACTCCGTCCGCGCCGAAGATCCGTCAAGTTCTCGCCCTGCTGGCACTGAGAAGCAATACGGCCATTCCACATCGACGATTCGTCGAAGAACTCTGGGGGGATTCCCCGCCGCCCAGCGCCACCACGACGCTGCAGACCTATATCTGTCATCTACGCAAGATTCCCGGAATGGCGCCCTCCTCCCGCGCGCCCGCCCCGGCGGACGGTCCGGAGCTGCGGACCACACCGGGCGGCTATCAACTGCGGGTCCCGCCGGGGACCGTGGACGTCCGCCGGTTCGACGAACTGGCCGACGCCGGACAGCGGGCGATGGAGGACGGCGAGGTCGAACAAGCCGCCGACGCCCTGCACCGGGCGCTCGGACTCTCCCGGGGCCCGGTCCTGGGCGATGTCACCCGGGGCCCGGTGGTCACCATCGACGTACTCCATCTCGAAGAGCGCCGGTACGAGATCCTGGAACAGCGGATCGCGGCCGATCTGCTGCTGGGCCGTCACCACCGGCTGGTCAGCGAGCTGTCGGCGCTCGGCGCCGACAACCCGACCCGGGAGAGCCTGCACGGAAAGCTGATGCTGGCGCTCTACCGGACCGGCCGCCGCCCGGAGGCGCTGGACACCTTCCGCAGACTCCGGCACGTACTCGCCCGGGACCTGGGGGTGGAGCCCTGCTCCGAACTCCAGCTGCTGCACCAGCGGATTCTCGCGGGCGCGCCCGAGCTGGACCTGCCGCATCAGGAGGCCGGGACGGTGCGCGGCCCGCAGCCGGGACCGGGCACCCCGGTGCCGCGGGGCGCCGCCTCCGTACCCCTGACGCTGCCCGCGGCCGTACCACTGCTCGGCCGGGCGGCGGCGGACACCTCCGCGGTCCGGACCCTCACCACCCCGCCGGAGAAGGGCCATCCGTACGACCGGCCGCGGCTGATCACCGTCGCCGGGCCACCGGGTGTCGGGGTGACCTCCTTCGGCGCGTCCGTGGCGCACCGGGTCAAGGCGTCCTACCCGGACGGCTGTTTCTACGTCTCCTTCGGCCGCGACCCCCGCAAGCCACGCTCGCAGGAGGAGGTGGTCGGCGAGCTGCTGGCGGCGGCGGGCCTGGCACCGGCCGCGCCACGCGGCCGGGCCGGAGGGCTGCCGGGGCTCTTCCGCTCCTGGACGGCCGGGCGCAAGGTGCTCCTCGTCCTCGACGACGTCGGGTCGGCGGCCCAGATCACCGATCTGCTGCCGGCCGACAGCGGCTCCGCGGCGATGATCACCGGGCACCGGCGGCTGCACGGCATGAAGGGCCAGCACACCATCGACCTCGGACCGCTGGACCCGGGGGACGCGGAGACCCTGCTCCGGCACGCCCTGGGCCGGGCCGGGACCACCGAGGACCGGACCGGACTGCTGGAGCTGACCGATCTCACCGGGGGCGTACCCGGTCCGCTGGTGGAGGCCGTCAATCTGCTGACACTGCGGCCCCATTGGTCGGTCCGGCAGCTCACCGGCTGGCTCCGGCAGCATCCCCGGGGGGCGTACGGCGGCGAGCGCGGCGCGTTCGGCTCGGCGGCGCGCTGGGTGGGCGGTGTCGAGGACCGGCTGCGGAATCCGCTGATCCGGCTGGCGGAGCTGCCCGGGGAGCACATCACCGCCGAAGACGCGGCCGCCGCGCTGCGGCACGGCTTCGACCAGACGGTGGAGCTGCTGGAGGAGCTGGTCGAACACTTCCTGCTGGACGCGGAGATGACGACCCGGGACATCAGCTCGTGGTTCTTCCGCTACCGGCTGCCGCCGTCGATCCGGTTCGCGGTGAGCGGGCTGCGCGACCGGGTCGACGCGGAACCGTCCCCCTACTGCGAACAGCGATAACGCGCGGGAGCCCGCGTACCCGGGAGACCCGGCCCGCCCGACGGCGGACCGGGCTCCCGGCACGCGGGCTTCCGCGAACCGGAATCCGGTGAACAGGGCTTCCGCGACACAGGTTTCCGGCCGCCGGGCTTCGGCGGGCCGGGTTTCCGGCTGCCGCTCCCGGGGCGTACGGGACATCGCGCGCCGGTCCCGGGGCGTACGGCCGGTCATGCTTCGCCCTCGCGGACATCGCGGACATCGCGGTTCTCGGCGCCGTCGCGGTCCGTTATCAGCCGCTCGACACCGTCCAGCAGCCGCTGGAGGCCGAACTCGAAATCCGTCCGCTGCTCGGTCGGGCCCACCTCGTCCCAGAGGGCGGTCAGCCGGGGGTAACGGGAGAAGTCCACGAACTCCTCCAGCAGCGCGTCGTACCGCTCCCACCACTGCTCGCCGGTGAGGCCGGTCCTGCGCTCCAGTTCGGCGACCCGGATATGCGAGGTCGCGGCGCCCTGGACGTAGTCGTCGACCAGGTTGATCAGGGCCAGCCGCTCCTCGGCGGAGAGGCCGAGACCGGAGATCGTCTCCATGATCGACTCCAGTCCGGCGAGCACATTGGGCCCCAGCGGGGGGCGGCCCATCGTCACCTGGAGCACCCAGGGATGGCGCTGGTAGATCTGCCAGCTCGCCCGGGCGTGCCGCTCCAGGCCGGCCCGCCACCCCTCGCCGTCGGGGGCGGGCGCGGCGGACGGCGCGTGGACCCGGTCGAGCATCACATCGACCAGCTCGCGTTTGCTCGGCACATACGAGTACAGCGACATCGCGGTGACGCCGAAGCCCTCGGCCACCCGGCGCATGGTGACCGCCTCCAGGCCCTGGCGGTCGGCCAGCTCGATCGCGGCGGCCACGATCCGCTCGACGCTCAGCCCCCGCTTGGGGCCGCGCTTGGGCTGCGGTTCGGCGCCCCAGAGCAGTTCGAGACTGCGCCGGGCGTCTCCGCCGCCGCTCGACTCCTCCGCCATCCGCGCACTCCTTCTCCGGGCCCTGAAAACACTATACATGCTAAGGTGTCTTTACTCGATACAGTGTAAAGACTTTTGGAGGCGTGATGATCAGGGCCCGCGGCCTCAGCCGCACCTTCACCGTGAAACAGGAGGTCGTCCATGCCGTCCGCGGTATCGACCTCGATGTGGACGAAGGGGAGTTCATCGCCTTCCTCGGCCCCAACGGAGCGGGCAAGAGCACGTCGCTGCGGATGCTGACGACCCTGCTCACCCCCACCTCCGGCACCGCCCGGGTGGTCGGCCACGACATAGCCGAGGAGCCCGTACAGGTCCGCCGCAAGATCGGATACATCGGCCAGGGCAACGGCTCGGGCAATGAGATCCGGATCGGGGACGAACTGGTCTCGCACGCCCGCTACTACGGGCTCAGCCGCCGCCAGGCCCGGCAGCGGGCCGCCGAACTGATCTCCGCGATGGGCCTGGAGGGGCTGGAGAACCGGGTGGCCGAGCGGCTCTCCGGAGGTCAGCGCCGCCGGGTCGACATCGCCCTCGGACTGATGCACTCCCCCCGGCTGCTCTTCCTCGACGAGCCGTCGTCCGGACTCGACCCGCACAACCGGGCCCGGGTCTGGGAGTACGTCCGCGGCCTCCATCAGCAGGGCATGACGATGTTTCTGACCACGCACTATCTGGACGAGGCGGACCAGCTCGCCAATCGCGTGATCATCGTGGACAAGGGCCGGGTCGTCGCGGACGGCAGCCCCGACCGGCTCAAGGCCGACCAGGCGGGCGATCTGATGACGCTGGTCCTGGCCGAGGAGGACGAGGCCGCCCTGACCGCCGTCCACGCCGAGCGGATGACCGCGTCCGACCGAATCACGGTCGACGGCAAGCGGGTCGAGATCCGGGTCGCCCACGGCGACGAACTGCTGCCCGGCTTCCTGCTCGCGCTGGACGCGGCGGGCGCCAAGGTCACCAGCGCCACCCTCACCCGGCCCACGCTCGACGACGTCTTCCTCGCCCTGACCGGCCGCAGCCTCGAAGAGGCCGACGAGCCCGCCGCCCCGGCCGCCTGACCGACCTTCACCAGGAGCGACCGATGAAAGTCCTCAACGACACCGCCGCCACCTTCGAACGCGAGATCCGCCCGGTCCTGCGCGAACCGGTGGCCCTCACCTTCGCGATGCTCCAGCCGATCCTCTTCCTGGTCCTCTTCGGACCGCTCCTCGACACCATGCCCGGGGTCCCCGGCAACTCGCCCTGGGAGTGGTTCGTCCCCGGCGTCGTCGTGATGCTCGCGCTCTTCGGCACCTCGCCCTCCGGCGCCAATCTGCTGAGCGAGATCCACACCGGCTCGTACGAACGCACCCTGGTCAGCCCGGCCCACCGGGGGGCGCTGCTACTCGGCCGGACCGCCAAGGAGGGCGCGATCCTGGCCACCCAGGCACTGGTGGTGCTCGTGGGCGCGCTGCTCTTCGTCGATGTCGACTTCCACCCGCTGGGCGTCGTCGCCGGACTGCTGCTGCTGATCTTCTTCGGTCTGGGCCTGGGCGCGCTCTCCAACCTGCTGGCGCTCGCCGTCAAGGGCCGGGACTTCGTCTTCATCGTGGTCCAGCAGACCCTGCTCTTCCCGCTGCTGCTGCTCTCCGGGATGCTGCTGCCGATGGAGCTGGGGCCGCGCTGGCTGGAGGTGCTGTCCCGGTTCAACCCCGTCACCTACATCGTGGACGCGGAACGGGCGCTGTTCATGGGTGAGTTCTCCGATATCGCGGTGCTGTGGGGGCTGCTGTCGGCGACCGGGATCACCGTCGCCGGGCTGGTCCTGGGCGTCCGGGCCATGCAGCGCGCCAAGATCTGACGACGCGCGGGCGCGGGCGGCCCGGCGCCGGGCGAAGCGTCGGGCGGCGCCCGGAAGCGCCTCGCCGTCCGTGCCGGTCATCCCCTTGCGTCCCGGTCTCAAGGAACTCTCAGAGGGGGCTCGAACCATGTCCCGGACGCTCGACTTCCCGGCCCGGGGCGTCGGGTGAGTCCACCCGACGTCCCTGGTCACCGTCCCGCCCGGGGACGGCCAGAGGGGGTGCGACCAGGGGAAGGAAGGACCGTATGCCGGTCCAGCACGGGACGGCGGCCACCGGGGCGCCGGTGATCGAGACCCCGACGATGCGCGTACGGCCGCTCGCGGTGGCGGGGGCGTACGCCTTCACCCCGCGCCGCTTCGCCGACCGGCGAGGCTACTTCGTCTCCCCGTTCCAGGAGGACGCCTTCCACCTGGCCGTGGGACGGCGGACGCTGCCGGTCGCCCAGACCAACATCAGCCGCTCCGACCTCGGGGTGGTGCGCGGGATCCACTTCACCGCGACCCCGCCGGGCCAGGCGAAGTACGTGTCCTGCATCGGCGGCCGGTCCCGGGACTTCGTGGTGGATCTGCGGATCGGCTCCCCCACCTTCGGGCAGTGGGACACGGTGATCCTCGACCAGGAGGACTGCCGGGCGGTCTATCTCCCGGTCGGCGTCGGCCACGCCTTCGCCGCCGAGGAACCCGACACGGTGATGTCGTACCTGGTCAGCAGCGCCTATGTGCCCGAGAACGAACTCGCGGTGGACGTCCGGGACCCCGTTCTGGGGCTGCCGCTGCCGCCGGGCGCCGAAGACCGGCTCTCCGAACGGGACACGGTCGCCCCCACCCTCGCCGAGGCCAGGGCGGCCGGACTGCTGCCGACGTACGAAGAGGCGATCCGGCGCGAGCGGGCGCAGGCCGGATGACGCCCGCGAACCGGACCGCGAACACCTCCCGGACCGCGAGCGCGCCCCGGGCCACGGGCACCGAACGGGCGGCGGACACCGAACGGCCGGGCCGGACCGTCGTCGTCCTCGGGGCCTCCGGCTTTCTCGGCGGCGCGCTGACCGGTGCGCTCGCCCGCCGCCCCGGCGAGCTGCGGCTGGTCGCCCGGCGGCCGACCCCCGTACCGGCCGGGTCGGTCGCCGAGGTCCGGGCGTACCGCGCGGATCTGACGGAACCGGACCCGCTCGGGCCGCTGGTGGCCGATGCCGATGTGGTGTTCCAGCTGGTGGCCCATACCGACAACGGCTGGCGGGTCGCGGACGGCGACCCGGTGGCCGAGGCGGTCAATGTCGGTACGACCCGCCGTCTCGTGGCGGCGCTCCGGGAGCGGCCCGCCGGGCGGCCGCCGCCGGTGGTGGTCTTCGCGGGCACCACCAGCCAGAGCGGCCCCACCGGCGGACGCCCACTGACCGGTGCCGAGCCCGACCGGCCGGTGACCGCGTACTGCCGGCAGAAACTCGCCGCCGAACGGCTGCTGAAGGACGCCACGGCCGAAGGCGTACTGCGGGCCGTCTCCCTGCGGCTGCCGACCGTCTACGGCCCCGGGCCCGCCGGGTCCGGCGTGCCGCGCGGGGTCGTGGCGGCCATGGCGGCGAGCGCGCTGGCCGGACGGCCGCTGACGATCTGGGGCGACGGTTCCGTACTGCGGGATCTGCTCCATGCCGACGACGTCGTCTCCGCGTTCCTGCTCGCCGCCGACCACGCCGGGGAGTTGGCCGGACGGCACTGGCCGGTCGGCACCGGGCACGGGATGTCGCTGCGCGCCCTGTTCTCCCTGATCGCCGAGGTCGTCGCCGAGCACACGGGGCGTCCACCGGTCCCTGTCGTGCGGGTCGATCCGCCCGCCGGGGCGGTGGCCGCCGACACCGAGAGCGTCCGGGTCGACGCCGGTGCCTTCCGGTCCCGTACCGGCTGGACACCGGTCACCGATCTCCGGGCGGGCGTCCGGGAGACCGTCGCACGGCTGGCCGCGGAGTTTCCGGCCGGGGCGGACGGGTCCGGTCCACGCACGGTGCCCGGCCCCGGCCGGGCCTGAACCGAAACGGAAGGAGCAGGCCATGCGTATCGCACCACCGCCTCCCCGGGGGGCGCCATGAGGATCCTGGTCACCGGCGGCGCGGGCTTCATCGGCTCGAACTTCGTCCGGATGCTGCTGGCGGACACCGAAGACACCGGCACAGGCGCCGGTACAGGCACCGGTGCCGTGACCGAGGTCGTCGTCCTGGACAAGCTGACCTATGCGGGCGACCGGGCGAACCTGCCCGCCGGGGACCCCCGGCTGACCTTCGTCCACGGCGATATCGCGGACCGTCCGCTGCTGCGGAAGCTGCTGCCGGGGTGCGGGGCCGTGGTCCACTTCGCCGCCGAGTCGCATGTGGACCGCTCACTGGGCGGCCCGGAAGCCTTCGTGGCGACCAATGTGGCCGGGACCGCGGCCCTGTTCGACGCCTGTCTGGAGGCCGGTACGGAACGCGTCGTCCATATCTCCACGGACGAGGTGTACGGCTCCGTGCCCGAGGGCGCCTCCACCGAGAGCGATCCCCTGCTGCCGAACTCGCCGTACGCCGCGTCGAAGGCGGCGGCCGATCTGCTGGCCCGGGCCTATCACCGCTCGTACGGACTGCCGGTCCTGGTCACGCGGTGCACCAACAACTACGGACCCCGCCAGTACCCGGAGAAGCTCGTCCCGCTGTTCGTCACCCGGCTGCTCTCCGGCCGCGACGTCCCCCTCTACGGGGACGGCCGCAACATCCGCCAGTGGGTGCACGTCGACGACCACTGCCGGGCCGTCCGGCTGGTCCTGGAGCGGGGCGTACCGGGCGAGATCTACAACGTGGGCGGCGGGACCGGACTCACCAACCGCGAGCTGACGGACCGGCTGCTGGAGCTGTGCGGAGCGGACGGCGGCCGGGTGCGGTACGTCGCCGACCGCGCGGCCCACGACCTCCGGTACGCCGTGGACGACTCGAAGATCACCGAACAGCTGGGCTACCGGCCGCGGGTGGACTTCTCCGACGGTCTCGCCGAGGTCGTGGAGTGGTACCGCGCCCACCCCCACCGATGGGAAGGACCGAGCGGTTGAGCACCTACGTATGGGACTACCTGCCCGAGTACGAGAAGGAGCGCGAGGACCTGCTGGACGCGGTGGAGACCGTGTTCCGGTCCGGGCGGCTCGTGCTGGGCGAGAGCGTCCTCGGCTTCGAGCGGGACTTCGCGGGCTACCACGGACTGCCGCACTGCGTCGGCGTCGACAACGGCACCAACGCCGTCAAGCTCGGCCTCCAGGCACTGGGCGTCGGACCGGGCGACGAGGTGATCACCGTCTCCAACACCGCGGCGCCCACGGTGGTGGCGATCGACTCGGTCGGCGCCCGGCCGGTCTTCGTCGACGTCCGCGCCGATGACTACCTCATGGACGTCCGGCAGGTCGAGGCGGCGATCACCGAACGCACCCGCTGTCTGCTGCCGGTCCATCTCTACGGACAGTGCGTGGAGATGGCCCCGCTGGAGGCGCTCGCCGAACGCCACGGGCTGACGATCCTGGAGGACTGCGCCCAGGCGCACGGCGCGACGCACCACGGCCGCCGGGCCGGGACGATGGGCCGGGCCGGGGCGTTCTCCTTCTACCCGACCAAGGTCCTGGGGGCGTACGGCGACGCCGGGGCCGTCGTCACCGCCGACCCCGAGGTCGACCAGGCGCTGCGCAGGCTGCGCTACTACGGCATGGAGGACGTCTACTACGTGGTCCAGACCCCGGGCCACAACTCCCGGCTGGACGAGATGCAGGCGGAGATCCTCCGGCGGAAGCTGGGCAGGCTGGACGCGTACGTCCGGGACCGCCAGGAGGTCGCCCGGCGGTACGCGCAGGGCCTGGGCGACACCGGACTGACGCTGCCGGGGCCCAACCCGGGCAACAACCACGTCTACTACGTCTACGTCGTCCGGCACCCGGCCCGGGACGAGATCATGAAGCGGCTGCTGGAGTACGACATCCGGCTGAACATCAGCTACCCCTGGCCGGTGCACACCATGAGCGGCTTCGCCCACCTCGGCTACGAGAAGGGCGCCTTCCCGGTCACCGAGGACCTGGCCCGGCAGATCTTCTCGCTGCCGATGTATCCGTCGCTCGGCACCGACACCCAGGACCGGGTGATCGAGGCGGTCCGCGAGGTGCTGGACCAGTTGTGACCCGTGGGCCCACGGCGAAAGGGGGCGGGTACGGAACCGTGGAGTTCCGTACCCGCCCCCTTTCGCCCGCCCGGACCGGCCGGCCCGGGGCGCGTACCGCCGTCAGCCGGGTGTGAGCAGACCGCCGAGACAGGCGACGAGGGTCCTGGCCTGGATGTTCAGATAGTGGCTGTGCCGCAGCAGCCCGCGCAGCTGGGCCAGGGTCAGCCAGCGGTAGCTCTCGCCGTCCGGCACGTCCCCCGGCGAGACGTCGGCCTCGATCACCAGATAGCGGTTGCGCGCGTGGTGGAACCGGCCGCCCTCCTCGGAGAGGGTGCCGTCGTAGCGGATCGCCGACGGATCGGCGGCCAGCACGGTCTCCAGGAAGGACGGCCGGTCCCGGGCGGGCAGATGGCTGTGGTTGCCCGGTGCGCACTGCACCGTGGGCCCGATCTCGGCGACATCCGCGTACCCCGGCTCGAACCGCAGCTTGCCGAGGACGTGCAGGGTGCCCTCGAACCGCCGGACGACGAAGGCGGCGACCCCCGTCTCCCTCGGGGCCAGCATCGGCTGGTCCCAGGAGGCCACCTCGCGGTCGGCGGACACCCGGACGCCGATGACGTCGAAGAAGTGGCCGCGTTCATGGTGCAGCCGGTCAGGGGTGCGGTGCCAGGAGGCCAGGGAGTTCAGCGGGACCGTACGGGTCAGCAGCGGTTCGGCGGCCCGCCGGTCGGTGATCCAGCTCAGTACGTCCTCGTCCCGGTGGAGGGGTTCGGCCCCGGCGGAGTCGGAGCGGGCCAGGGCGGCCAGGAACCCGGTGTCCGGTCCGGCGGGGCGCGCGGGCGGGTCCGACGGCGAGGTCAGCGGCAGACAGGAGAGCACGGTCCGGGTGTCCATATTGACGAAGTCGCCCTCCCGGAGCAGCTGATGGAGCCGGCCGATGGGGAGCCAGCGGAAGCCCTCCAGCAGCTCCACGTCCTCGGTGACCGCCACGACCACGTTCCGGTTCCGCTTCCGGTAGAACCAGGCGCCCTGCTCGGACTGGCGGACATCGGCGACGATCCGGCCGCGCCCCCGCTCGCGGAAGTACTCCAGATAGGGCACGGCCCGGCCGCCGTGGAGCCGGGTGTAGTTGCTCCGGGTGGCCTGCACGGTCGGGGAGAGCTGGTGGTGGTTGTGGTTGCCGGGCTCCACCTTGGCCTGGACGAGGGCGTGCGGTACGCCGTCGAACTCCTTCACCAGTAGCCCGAGCACCCCGACCTCCGGCTGGTGGATGATCGGCTGGTCCCAGCGGGGCACGGCGGCGCCGTCGTGCCGGACCGAGAGCCCGCCGACCCGGAAGAAACCACCGCTGTGGTGGCGGATGTCGCCGGTGCGCGGATCGGTGCTCCAGCCCTCCAGCGCGTCCAGGGGACGCCGTTGGACGTCCATGGGACTGCGGCGGGCCTGCTCGGCGAGCCAGGGGTGGAAGGTACCCGCCGGGCTGACGGCGGATTCGGTCGCCGCCGTGGCCGCCGCCCAGGCGTCCGGTGTGATGGTGGTCGGCACGTGGACACTCCTCAGCGGTCGGCGGGCGGGGAAACGGGCGGGGCGGCGGATGCGGTGACGGAAGGGATGACGGTACGCAGTCGCTCAGGCGGCAGCTCCACCCGGCGGTCGATCCGGTCGTCGGCCCAGGTCCGCAGATCGATCAGCCACCATCGCTCGACGGTGATCGCGTAGAACCCGTGCGCCCGGCCGGGCCCGAACGCCTCCGGGGGCAGGGCCCACTTCTCCCGTACCGCCGGATCGGGGAAGAGGACCGTGAAGAAGTACGGCTGCCAGGAGGCCAGTTCACCGGCCGAAAGCTCCGTACAGACGCCCTCGAACTGAGCGCCCTCCACCGGGGCGAGTTCCAGCTCACCGGGGACCCCGGTGGCGAAGACCGAGCCCGACACTCTCGGCCGGGCGGCGATATTGCGACCGTGCGTGGTGTCGCGGGTGGAGACGAAGAACAGCCGGAGCGGGTCCCCGGCCCAGACATAGTGCAGGGTCGAGGCCCAGGGCTCACCGGTGGCGGAGACGGTGGCCAGGGTGACGTACTCCGCGACGTCCAGCAGACGGCGGGTGCGCCCCGGCAGATCGGCCGGACCGGTCGGATCAACCGGGCCGGTCGCGGCGGGATGGGCGGACATGGTGACTCTTCCCTTCGGGGTTCTGAAGGTCTGGGGTGGATATGAAGGTCCCGGCAGACGGTGGGGCGTGGTTTCACGTGAAACAGGTCCCGGCAGGCGACGAGACGCTGTTTCACGTGAAACGTCGGCCCACGGGGCAGGGGGAGGGCGGCGTTGTTTCACGTGAAACGGGCCCGGCACAGCGGAAAAGGCGGGGGTACGGCCGCGTCAGGGGGCCAGGCCCAGCACATAACGCCCGTACGCCGACTGGCTGTGCGCCCGCCCGAGCCGATGGCACTGCTCGATGTCGATATAGCCCATCCGCAGCGCCACCTCCTCGACACAGGCGATCCGTACGCCCTGCCGCTCCTCCAGCGCGTCCACGTACTGGGCCGCCTGGGCGAGGCTCTGCGGGGTCCCGGTGTCCATCCAGGCGAAGCCCCGGCCCAGATCGATCAGCCGGGCCCGGCCCCGCTCCGCGTAGTACCGGTTGACATCGGTGATCTCCAGTTCGTCCCGGGCCGAGGGCCGGACGTTCTTGGCGACGTCCACGACCCCGGACTCATAGAGATAGAGCCCGGTGACCGCCCGGTTGGAGCGCGGCGCCACCGGCTTCTCCTCCAGGGCCGTCACCCGGCCCCCGGCGTCGACCTCGGCCACGCCGTAGCGCTCCGGGTCCGGGACCGGATAGCCGAAGAGCACACAGCCGTCGACCTCTTGGGCCTCGGTCTGGAGGGTCCGGGAGAAGTGGTGGCCGTGGAAGATGTTGTCGCCGAGGATGAGCGCGACCGGGTCGTCGTCGATGTGACCGGCCCCGATCAGCAGGGCCTCGGCGATGCCCCGGGACTCCTCCTGCGGTGCGTAGGAGATCGCGAGCCCGAGCTGCGACCCGTCGCCCAGCAGCGCCTGGAAGCGCGGCAGATCGGCGGGCCGCCCGATGATCAGCGTCTCGCGGATCCCGGCGAGCATCAGCACGGAGAGCGGGTAGTAGATCATCGGCTTGTTGCCGACGGGCAGCAGCTGCTTGGAGACGGCGACGGTGGCGGGATAGAGCCGGCTGCCGGTGCCACCGGCCAGGATGATCCCCTTCATGGGTACGGACATGGGTACGGACTCCTCAGCGGTCGTCGGACGGCTCACGGCTCCGGCTCACAACTCACGGCTCTGTCTTCGGCTCACGGCTACGGCTCCGGCCGGAACGCCGGTCGCGGCGGACGGGGCGCCCGGACGATCCCCTCCAGTACCCGGACGACCCCCTGCGGCCCCGGCCGGGACAGGGCGTCCGAGCGCAGCCCTGCGGCCCCGGCCCGGAACGCCGGATCGGCCAGCAGCCGGGTCAGTTCGGTACGGAGCAGTTCGGGGGTGAGCTTCTCGGGCGGCAGGGCGATCCCCGCGCCCGCCCGCTCGACGCCCTCCGCCAGCAGCCCGGGGTCCCAGACGGCGTCCGGGACGATCAGCTGCGGTACGCCGTGGGCGACGGCGCTGTGCAGGGTTCCCGCGCCGCCGTGGTGGACGATCGCGGCGCAGGTGGGCAGTAGTTCGGTGAGCGGGACGAAGTCCACGGTCCGGACGTTCGGCGGCAGCGGCGGCCCGTCTCCCAGGTCGTCGTCGGTCAGGGTCGTGACGACCTCCGCGTCGACCTCGGCGACGGCGTCCAGCAGATCCCGGACGGAGACGCCGTTCTCGCTCCAGAACTCGCGGAGCGAGAGCCCCAGGGTCAGACAGACCCGGGGCCGTCCGCCGGGCGCGGGACGCGCCAGCCAGTCGGGCACCCGGGCGGGCCCGTTGAACGGCACGGCCCGCATCGGGATCACGGGCCGGGCCGTCGGCAGGGAGAGCGCCGGAGGTATCGGGTCCAGGGTGTACTCGCCGAAGACATCGGACTCGGTGAACGACCGTCCGTACCGGTGGAGTACGGCCTCCAGCCACTCCCCGAGCACGTCGTCCCGGGCCTCGGCGGGCAACCGCCGCTGATCGTCCAGCGCGTGGGCGCGGGCCCGGGCCAGCAGATCGAGCCCGAACAGCAGCCGTACGTGCGCGGCGCCGCTGACGGCGGCGGCGACCGGCCCGGCGTAGCTCAGGGCGTCCCAGATCACCAGGTCGGGGCGCCAGTCACGGGCCAGGGCCACCACGTCGTCCAGGGTCTCGTCATCGGTGGCGTACTGGAGGAAGACGGTGACGTACCAGGTGAGAATGCCCAGGACCGCCTCGGGATCGAGGAGTGCGGGATCCTGAGAGATGTCATGGCCGAGCCCGGCGAGTACCGCCTCCTGCTCCATGAACCGGTCCAGGCGCAGCGGACCTCCGACGGGTACGGCGGGCAGCCCGGCGCCGCGCACCGTCGGTACGGCGTCGGGCCGGACGGCCAGCCGCACCTCGTGGCCCGCGGTACGGAGCGCCCAGGCGAGCGGGACCGCGTTGAGGACGTGGGAGGTGACGGGGAGGGATGTGAGAAGGACACGCACGAGTTCCCACCATTCGGTTCAGGTCGCTCGGTTCGGGTCGCAGCGCGCGGTGGTATCACCGCGGGGACCAGCGGATTCGCGGTCGTCGCCGACGCTAACAGCGCGCCCCTTGGGCCCGGTTTGAGACCGCTATCGACGGCCTTGAGCCGGCGTCGAGCGCACCGGCCGGGCCGTCAAGCCGCCTTCGAGCGGGCTTCTTTACGGTGCGTACCCGGCCCGCCCGCGCGCGCCGGGAGCCCGGCGCCGACCCGGGGCCGCCCGCCGGACCCCGGCGGCCGGTACGAGTTCCCGTCCCGGTCGCGTCCCGGACCCCGGCCCGGAGGCGTCGGCGGCCGGTCCGGGACCACCGTCAGCACCAACGGGAGGACAACGTGTCCACAGCTACCGTCGCCGCACGACCGCGAGAGGACGACGAAGGCCCCCGGGCGGACGGCGCGCACGCCGTCGACCCCGGCCGGTCCGGGGAACCCGTCCTGACCCGCCATCTGCTGACGGCGCGCGGACTCCAGTGGATCGGCGGCGACCGCTCCCCGGACCCGTACGCCCTGCTGCTGCGCGGCCGCCCACCGGAGTCGCTCACCGCCCGGCTGTGGGAACTGCCCGACGTCAGTCGCGGCGCGCTGGGCGCGGTCGTCGTCGCCCGGCACGCCCGGGCCGCCGCCGCGCTGGCCGACCCCCGGCTCGTACCGCTGCCGCCGGAGGGTCCGGGATCCGTACGGCCGGTCACCCTCGCCGACGCCCCGCGCGGACTCGGCCCGGTGTTCGCGCCCGCCCCCGAGTTGCTCGCCGTACCGGCCCCGGACGCGGAGGTCCCGGCGGCGGAAGTCCCAGCTTCGGAGGTCCCGGGCGGGCACGATGCCGGGGATCCGGCCGTACGGGAGGCGGCCGACCGGGCGCTGACCGCCGTACTCGACTCCGTACGACCCGCCGGGAACGGTGAACTGGAGCTGGTCACGGCCGTACTGGAGCCGGTGGCCAGGGCCGTGACGGACCCCGCCGACCGGCGTACGCCCCGGGAATGGGCCGCGCTCGGCGGCCTGCTGGACGGATATCTCTGCCCGCCCAGGATCTCCGACGCCCGCCGCCAGACCGCCGCCGTCGCCCGGCTCCGCGAGGAGACGGGCGGGGATCCGGACCGGATCCGGGCGGAGCTGCTACGGGCCCTGACTCTCTGGGCCTCGGTGAATCTCGCCGGGTACACGGTGGCGCTGCTGCTCGCGGAGGACCGGCGGTGGCGGCGGGCCGGGTCGGGCGACGAGCGGTGGCTGCGGGCCGCCGTGGCCGAGGCCGTACGGCTGGCACCACCGGTACGGGTCGAGAGCCGGTACGCCCGCGAACCGCTGGAGTGGGACGGGCTCTCGGTCGGGCCGGGCGAACAGGTCGTGGTGGTGACCCATGCGGCGGCCCGTGACCCCCGGGTCTTCGCCGATCCGGCGGAGTTCCGGCCGGACCGCGAGCTGCCGTCCGGTGCCCCCGCCGTACCGCTGGGCGGCCCGGCGGCGGTCGTACTCCCCACCGCGAGGGCGGTGGCGGCGGCCGTCGCCGCCGGTCTGGCCCGCCGCTGCCCCGGGCTGCGCCCGGCGGGGCCGCCCGTCCCCCGGGCCCGGGCCGTGGTCACCGGCGCCCTCGCGGCCCTGCCCGTACAGCTGCGCGCACAGGCGCGGCCGGGCGGCTGAACCCGCCCCGGGCCGTACGACACCGAGGCCCCGGGAGCCCGTGTCGAGGGGCTCCCGGGGCCTCGGTCCGCCCCGCGCCGCCCGGCCCGGCGGCGAAAGGCGGCGCAGCGGCGCAACAGCGCGACGACTCAGCGGCGGGACCGGTGGGCCTCGGTGAGACGTTCGAGGACCGGAACGATGTCGTTCGGGGCGGGCTGGCCGAGCATGGCGTCCCGCAGCCCCGCAGCCCCCCGCGCGAACGCCGGATCGTCCAGGACCCGGAGCGTCGCGGCCCGCAGCTCACCGGGCGTCAGCTCGGCCGCGCCGCCCAGCCGCAGGCCCGCGCCCCGGTCCGCGACGGCGACGCCCAGTTCCGCCTCGTCCCAGCCGTCGGACGGCACCACGATCTGCGGCACCGCCGCGGCGGCCGCGGCCATCAGCGTGCCCAGGCCACCGTGGTGGATGACGGCCGAGCAGGTGGGGAGCAGCGCGTCGAAGGGGACGTAGTCCGTCAGCAGTACGTTGTCGGGGACGGCGACCGTGCCGCCGGCCGGGAGCTGGTCCCGGGTGAGGGTGGCGACGACCTCGACGTCGAGTCCGGCCAGCCCCTCGAAGAGATCGCTGACGCTGATGCCGTAGTTGTCGTTCTTGCGGACGTCCCGCACCGAGCGGCCCAGGGTCAGACAGATCCGGCCGCCTTCCCGGCCCGGGGCCTTGGCCAGCCATTCCGGCGCGGGTGTGGGCGGCGCGAAGGGCAGCTGGCGGAACGGCACCACGGTGAGCCCCGGCGGGGCGGGCACCACCTCGGGTACCGGGTTGAGCGACCAGTCCCCGAAGAGCATCCGTTCGTCGTAGCCGGGGGCGCCGTACCGTTCCAGGGTCTCGGCCAGCAGCCCCGCGACGGCGTCGTCGGGCCCACCGCCGGACCCGGCCCCGGCGGCCGTACCGACCCGGCGGAGGTACTCCGTACGCATCGTCCGCACATGGTCGACCCCGATCATCGAACGGGCGCTCGCCGCGCCCGCCGCCCGGGCCGCCACCGAGCCGTGGAAGGCCAGATGGTCCCAGACGACCAGTTCGGGGCCCCAGTCGCGGGTCAGGGCGACCAGTTCGTCGAGGGTGGGCCGGAGGAGTTCCAGGCCGCAGTAGGCGGCGACGGCGCCCATCGCGTACTCCCGGACCCGGAGCCCCCGGGCGGTGTCGGGGGCGTCGAGTCCGGCCAGTTCGGAGAGGTCCCAGCCGCCGTCGTCGCCCTCATGGGCCTCGTCGGAGTCCCCGAGGTCGACCTCGGTCCCGAACGGGACGGCGATCAGCCCGGCTTCCAGTACGGAGGCGACATGGTTGGGCGGCACCGCGAACCGTACGTCGTGGCCCGCGGTCCGCAGGGCCCAGGCGGTCGGCACCATCAGCGCGAGATGGGCGGGTGCCGCGAGCGGCACGAAGAGCACACGCATGACTCACTCGCTTTCGGTCTGCGCCGGACGAACAGGACCACCCGCGGCGGCACCACCGGCACCGGCACCGGACGCGGCACCAGCACTATCGGGGCGGCGGATGTATCCGGAGCGGAAGAAGTACTCCAGATACAGATCGAGCAGCGCGTCGTCGACGGGCGGGCACTCCAGCCCGCTCCCGGCGAGGGCGCGTTCGGTGTTCTCCCGGCCCAGGACCGGGAAGGTGCCGTCGAAGAACATCTCCTTCACCGTCATGTCGGCGGCCCGGCTGCGGTCCAGGCACATCGCGACGAAGGGCGCGGTGGGGCTGGTCGGATGCTCGGCGACGTGCCGGACGAGTTCGGCGACCCACTGCCGGTAGGGCAGGGCCCGGATCCCGAACCCGGCGGCCCGCATCCGGTCCAGAACGTGGCGGAAGGTGGTGGGCCGGGGGTTGGTCAGGTGGTAGACCCGTTTCCCCGGTTCGTCGTGGGTGGCGATATGGACGATGGCCGCCGCCGTGTGGTCGACCGGTACGAAGTCGATCGGCAGCGGGATGTCGGGCGCCACCCCGGTGTCCGCGATGGTCCGGAAGAGCGAGCAGATGGCGGTCTCCACATTGCAGGCGCCGGTGCGCCGCTCGCCGGTGATCTCGTACGGCCGCAGCACGGACACGGGCTGGCCCCGGTCCCCGGCGGCCAGGACCAGTGATTCGGCCACCCACTTGCTCTCGCCGTAGCCGAGGGTCAGATGGTCGCCGTGGGCGAGCGGGGTGTCCTCGGCGACCTCGCGGATCCCGGCGGTGCCGAATCCGGCGAGGGTGGCGACGGTGGAGAGGAAGTGCACGGGGACCCGGCGGTCCGCGGCGAGCCGCAGCACTTCCCGGGTGCCGTCGACGTTGACGGCCTTCAGTTCCCGGTACGGGTAGAGGAAGTTGACCCGGGCGCCGGAGTGCAGCACCAGGTCCAGGGTGTCGGCCAGTTCGTCCGCGACGGCGTCGGGCAGGCCGAGCCGGGGCCGGGCGAGATCGGCCGGATGGCAGACCACCCGGTCCCAGTCGGCCAGCGGCGGCAGCCCGTACCGCTCCCGGGCGGCGGCGGTCCTGCGCCGGGCGTGCTCCGCGTCCCTGGCCCGGACGGGCAGATGGATCCGGGCCCGGGTGGCGGTGAGCAGCCGGTCGAGGAGGAAGACGCCGAGGAATCCGGTGCCGCCGGTGAGCAGTACCTCGCGCGGGTCGCGCCATCGCGGGGCCGGGCCCCGTACCGGCGGCAGCGGATAGCCGGGTTCGGCGTCCTCGGTCATCCTCGCCAGTGACGGGTGCTGTCCGGCCGGGCCGGTCTCGCGCAGGGCGGCCACCGACGCGGTGAAGCCCTCCAGGGTGGGGTCCGCCAGCAGCCGGGCGATCAGCGCGCTGCCGTGGGCGGCGTCGAGACCGAGGACGGAGAGGGTACGGACGACGGTCTCGGAGGCGAGCAGCGAGTCGCCGCCGATGTCGAAGAAGCCGTCGGCGGGCCGGGGTTCGACGGCCAGGGTGGTCCGCCAGATCTCCGCGACGGTGTCCATCAGGCCGGTGATCTCCCGGGACGCCCCGGCGGCGGCCGGCTCCCGGCGGTCGGCCAGGGCGGCGAGCCCGCGGTGGTCCACCTTGCCGTTGGGCTGTACGGGGAACCGGTCGACGACCAGGATCCGCCCGGGTACGGCCTGGTCGGGCAGCCATTCCCGGAGCCCCCGTACCACCCGGTCGGGTACGGGTGCCGCCCCGGCGCCCGCGCCCCCGGGGGTGACGAAGCCGGTCAGGGACGGCTCGCCGCCGAGGGTGCGGCCGACCAGGACCAGGGCCTCGCCGACCCCCGGCTGGGCCCGCAGTCTGGCCTCGACCTCGTCGAGTTCGACCCGGTGGCCGCGGAGCTTGATCTGGCGGTCCCGGCGGCCGACGAACCGCAGGGTGCCGTCCTCGGCGGGCACCACCCGGTCACCGGTCCGGTACAGCCGCTCGCCCGGATACAGCGGATGCCCGACGAACCGGTCCTCGGTGAGCGCCGGATCGCCCGGATAGCCGAGGGCAAGACCGTCGCCGCCGACGTACAGCTCGCCCTCATCGCCGGGGCCCGCCGGTTCGCCGTCGGCCCGGAGCACCAGACAGGTCGAGTTGGCGATGGGCAGCCCGATCGGGATGTCCTCGGCGCCCTCGGGGACCTCGCGTACCACGTGGGCGGTGGCGACGACGGAGTTCTCGGTGGGTCCGTAGAAGTTGACCAGGGTGGCCCCGGGGCAGGCCGCCAGGACGGCCCGCGCCAGATCGGGCGAGAGTGCCTCGCCGCCCGCCGAGATGTGCCGCAGCCCGCGCAGGGCGGCGGGCCGGGTCCGGGCGATCAGATGGAGGACGCTGGTGGTGAAGTAGGCCATGGTGACCCGCCGTTCGTGCAGCAGGGCCTCCAGGGCGGGCGGCGAGAGCAGCTCGGGCTGATCGGCTATGACCAGGCAGGCGCCGTTGACCAGGGCGGACCAGATCTCGATGGTGGAGGCGTCGGAGGAGAGGCCGCAGGAGAACAGGATCCGGTCGTCGGGGCCCGGCCCGGAGAGCGCCGGTTCGGAGGTGGTCAGCCGGACGATCCCGCGATGCGGTACGGCGACCGGCTTCGGCCTGCCGGTCGAGCCCGAGGTGAACATGACGTACGCCCGGTCGCCCGCCCCGGCCCCGGCGGGATCGCCGGGCGGGGCCTTCGGCAGGGCCGTGACGTCGACGCTCAGCCGCAGTCCGCGCGGCTGCCGCCCGGCGGCGTCGGTGGTGACGACGACCTGGAGCCCGGCGTCCTCGGCCATCGCCTGGAGCCGCTCCGGCGGCAGGGAGTCGTCCAGCGGTACGTATGCGGCCCCGGTACGCAACACCCCGACCAGGGCGACCAGGGCGTCCGGGGACCGGCTGCCGCAGACGCCGACCAGATCGCCCTGCCCCACCTTGGCCTCGTACAGGACATCCGCGAGCCGCCGGGAGCGGTCGCGCAGCTCCCCGTAGCTGAGGACGGTGTCGCCGTGGACGACGGCGGGCGCGTCGGGCCGCAGCTCCGCCTGGGCGTCGAAGAGCTGGTCGAGCGTGCTGTCACGGGGATAGGGCGTGGCCGTGTCGTGCCAGGCCGACAGCAGTCGGCCGGTCCGACCCTGGAGGGCCGCGAGGTTCATCGGTGGATGCCTTCCGGTGTGAAGGTGATGGCGGCGGCCCGTCCCCGGGGACGCGCGCATGACCGTCCCGCGCGGGGGTGCGGTCCGAGCTGGTGCGATGGGCGGGCGGTATCGCGGGCCGGGCCGTCGGGACGGCGTACGGAACGACCCGCGCGGCCCCGGCGCACGGGCACCGGGGGCGCGGCGACGCACGGGCACACGACGAAACAGGGGCCACGGCGGAGCTGGGGCCACGACGGGACGCCGCCGACCCACCTCGTACGCCCCGCCCCGCTCCCGCCCCCGGTGAGCCGCGGGCGGCGGCCGTCAGACGATCGTGACCTCGGGTACGTAGGTGATCCACCGGCCCCCGGCCTCGCGGAACCCGGTCTCCTTCGCCATGATCTCCTCGGCGTGGTTCCAGGCGAACAGCAGCGCGTAGTCCGGGTACGGCTCGCTGAACGCCTCGCCCGGCCGTACCGGCAGATGGGCGCCGGGCGACAGCCGCCCCTGCTTCTCGGGGGTGGTGTCGCAGACGAAGGAGACCAGCTCGGGGGTGATCCCGCAGTAGTTGGTCACGGTCGCGCTCTTGGCCGTCGCGCCGTAGGCGACGACCCGCTTGCCCTCCTCGCGGAGCCCCCGCAGCGTCCCGATGAGATCCGCGCGCACCTGGTGCACCCGCTCCGCGAACAGCCGCAGCCGGGCGAGGGAGAGGATCTCCTCCCGCTCCTCCTCGGCCAGCAGGGCGGCGACCGCCGGGGTGGCGACGCGCTCGCCCCGGCGCGCCAGGGAGTACCGCACCTCGCCGCCGTGTACGGGCAGCCGCTCGACATCGACCAGCTCGAAGCCGAACCGCTCCGCCGCGGCCCGTACCGAGTGCGCCGAGAAGAAGTAGAAGTGCTCGTCGTAGATCTGGTCGAAGGAGTTCTTCGCCAGGATGTCGCCCAGATACGGATCCTCGAAGAGGAAGACACCACCGGGCGCGAGCAGGGCGTCCACCCCGCGCAGTACGGAGTCCAGATAGGGGATGTGACAGATGGTGTTGGCCGAGAAGATCACATCGGCCGGCCCGTGCTCCGCCCGCACCCGCCGGGCGGTCTCCTCCTCGAAGAACGCGGTGAGTACGTCGACCCCCAGCTCCCGGGCGGTCTCGGCCACCCCGCCCGAGGGATCGACCCCCAGATGCCGGACGCCCTTCTCTTTGACCGTTCTGAGCATGACGCCGTCGTTGCAGCCGATCTCCACCACGAACGGATCGTCCCGGCGGCACTCGCGTTCCAGCAGCCGCAGCGCGGTCGCGGTGAAGTGCTCCCGCATCCGCGCCGACCCGGAAGAGCGGTACGGATACTCCTCGTGGAACATCCGGTCCCGGGGCACCTCCTCCATCAACTGCACCATGGCGCACGACTCGCACACGCCCACCGCCAGCCGGAAGAAGAACTCCGGCCGGGTGTCACCGGGGACGCGGAACGCGTCCGAGAGGGGCTGCCGGCCGAAGTCGACGAACTCGACGACCGATTCACCACAGACTCTGCATTTGACCATGGAGACGACGCTAGGCACGCCCCGTGGAGGACCCGCTCACAGAACACTGAGAAACCCTGGAGAGCGCCTCGAACACCCGGCACACCCCGACGGACCCCTCAGCCCTCGGCCCACCGTGTTGACACCGTGGGCACGTGACAAACGCAAAGAGACCCTCCGACCGACGTTTCCGCAGGTCAGAGGGCCTCTTTAGCTGTGGAGCCTAGGGGAGTCGAACCCCTGACATCTGCCATGCAAAGACAGCGCTCTACCAACTGAGCTAAGGCCCCGGGCGGGAGGTGGACGAGGACGCGGGAGCGGTGCCCCCGGTTCTCGTCGGAACCAGAATACCGGGTGCGGGCCGTTATCCCGCAAAGGGATTGGGACTCCCGATGGACGACCACTCTCCGTAAGATGCACGGCGTGGTTCGCAGCAGTGAAGCGCGCCTCAGGGGAAGCGATGGGGAGACGCACATGGACGCCGCTCAGCAGGAGACGACCGCCAGAGCCAGGGAGTTGCAGCGCAGCTGGTACGGGGAACCGCTCGGGGCGCTCTTCCGGCGGCTCATCGACGATCTGGGGCTGAACCAGGCCCGGCTCGCGGCCGTGCTCGGGCTGTCGGCGCCGATGCTGTCGCAGCTGATGAGCGGCCAGCGGGCGAAGATCGGCAACCCCGCCGTGGTCCAGCGGGTCCAGGCGCTCCAGGAGCTGGCGGGCCAGGTCGCCGACGGCAGCGTCAGCGCCGTCGAGGCGGCCGACCGCATGGAGGAGATCAAGAAGTCCCAGGGGGGATCCGTGCTGACCGGTACCGGACAGACCACCAGCAGCTCGGGCGCGCCGACGGTCCGCCGGGTGGTGCGGGAGATCCAGTCGCTGCTGCGCTCCGTCTCCGCCGCCGGGGACATCATCGACGCGGCGGACTCCCTCGCCCTCACCCACCCCGAGCTGGCAGAGTTCCTCCGGGTGTACGGGGCGGGCCGGACCGCGGACGCCGTCGCGCACTACGAGGCGCACCAGAGCTGATCCCGGCGGTCCGGGAACCGTCCGGCGGCTCCCGGGAGCGGCCGCGGGGCGGTATCGAGGCGGGGCAGGCGCCCCACGAGGGATTCGGCGCCTCTTGAGGGAACGAGGAGCGGGCACAGCGCCATGGGTGAGGTCTTCGCCGCTCGGTACGAGCTGATCGACCCGGTCGGGCACGGTGGCGTCGGCGCGGTGTGGCGCGCCTGGGACCGCCGCAGGCGGCGCTATGTCGCGGCCAAGGTGCTCCGGCAGAGCGACGCGCACACCCTGCTGCGGTTCGTCCGCGAGCAGGCCATGCGGATCGACCATCCCCATGTCCTCGCCCCGGCCAGCTGGGCCGCCGACGACGACAAGGTGCTGTTCACCATGGATCTGGTGGGCGGCGGGTCGCTGGCGCATGTGATCGGCGACTACGGCCCCCTGCCGCCGCGCTATGTCTGCGCCCTGCTCGACCAGCTGCTCGCCGGGCTGGCGGCGGTACACGCGGAAGGCGTGGTGCACCGGGACATCAAACCGGCGAACATCCTGATGGAGGCCACCGGGACGGGCCGTCCCCATCTGCGGCTCTCCGACTTCGGGATCGCCATGCGCAAGGGCGAACCCCGGCTCACCGAGACCAACTACGTGGTGGGGACGCCCGGCTACTTCGCGCCCGAGCAGATGACCGGCGCCGAGCCCGACTTCCCGGCGGACCTCTTCGCCGTCGGTCTGGTGGGCCTCTATCTCCTCCAGGGCCAGAAGCCGGACGCGGGCGCCCTGGTCGACCACTTCACCGAGCACGGCACCCCGGGCGCCCCGCTCGGGATCGCGGAACCCCTCTGGCAGGTCCTGGCCGGGCTCCTCCAGCCCGACCCGGAGGATCGCTTCCGGTCCGCCGCGGGCGCCCGCAAGGCCCTGCTCGCGGCCGTTGAGGCGCTTCCGGAGTCCGGTGAGGACGAGGAACCGGTCGAGATCTTCGACCAGTTGGAGCCGCTGCCGCCGGGCTTCGGCCCCGAAGGCCCCGAGCCGGCCCCGTATGCCCCGAACACCCCGGCCGCCGCGGGTTCCCCTGTCGTCCCGGCCGAATCCGACGCCCCGGTGGCCCCGGCCGCCCCAGGCGGCACGCCACCACCGCACCCCGCGGGGCCCGTCAGCGGCCGGGTCCCCGTACAGCCGGAGCTTCCACCGGCCCCGGTGGCGCCCCCGCACCCGCACAGCGGTGGTGTCGCCATGGTCCCGGCGCCGCCCAGCCAGCCGCCGACGCCACCACCGCACCCGATCGGCGGCACGCCCTCCGCTGGCCCCGTACCCGGCCCGGCCGCACCACCGCCCGTACCGCCGTCCACCGCCCCGAAACCGGCGCTACCCGTTCCGCCCGGCGCACACCCCCTGCCCGGTCCGGTACCCCGGCCGCCCCACCTCTCCGGGCAGACCGCTCCGACGACCCCGCTGCCGTACGGATCCCCTCAGGTACCTCCTACGCGTACCTACACCGCCCAGAGCCCCCGGGTTCCCCTCTCCCGCGCGGAACTCCGCCGGGCCGCCCGGCGCCGTCGCCGGGCCCTGCCCGCCGCGAAGATCGCGGTACCGGTCCTGGTCCTCGCCCTGCTCTGCTACGCCGTCGGCATCTGGGCACTCACCCAGACCTGACCGCCGCTTCCCCGGCCGGACCCCCCCGCCACGCCACCCCCGCCGTCCCCACCGGGACCGTGTCCGGGCAGCGTCCGGGCAGCGGAAAGCCCCGGTCTCGCCGAGCGACGACCGGGGCTCTCAGAGCTGTTTCGGCTATGACCGCCGGGGCTCACACACCGGAACCTGCGGGCACGGAGTCGGTCGCCTCCGTCCACAGATCCTGCTCGGCGCGGTCCGCCTGGATCTGGCGGTACACGAGGAGCCCGCCGATGGCGGCCAGTGCGACCAGGAGAAGCTTCTTCACCGCGCGACCTCGTCTTTCCTTGACGTATGAGGACTTCTGGCGCCCGACTATACACACCGACCGATATCGATCGGTGACCTGCGTACCCCTTGCAGAGCGCCCCCGAATCGCCCGAGGCCATACGTTCGACCGCCGCCCGCACCCGGTGCTC
This sequence comes from Streptomyces sp. NPDC020875, assembly GCF_040641415.1. Classification (NCBI taxonomy): domain Bacteria; kingdom Bacillati; phylum Actinomycetota; class Actinomycetes; order Kitasatosporales; family Streptomycetaceae; genus Streptomyces; species Streptomyces sp. NPDC020875. The sequence continues at coordinate 29,662 of NZ_JBFADP010000003.1, forward strand.
CGCAGGCGGGACGGCCACCCCCGAACCCGCCCCGCCCCGCCCCCGGACAGGCCGGCCGCCCCCGTGGACCCGTGGCCGCCGCCGGAAACGCGAAGACCCCCGACCGGAATCGATCGGGGGTCTTCGACACTGTGGGGCTAACAGGATTTGAACCTGTGGCCTCATCCTTATCAGGGATGCGCTCTAACCAACTGAGCTATAGCCCCGCCGCGCTGCGCGCTGACCTCTGAAGATTAGCGCACGTCCGGCGCCGCGCCCAAATCCGAATGCGGGACCCCCTCGACCGGGCGGAACGAGGCCGCGCGCCCGGGTCGGCGGAACGGGGGAGGCCCCCGGGTGCGGACACCCGGGGGCCTCCCCCGACAACGAGCCCGGCGCGGTGGCCGGGTGGGTCACTCGTCCTCCGCCAGGGTCAGCTCGACGCCGCCCACGAAGCCCGCGGAGAGGTTGTAGATAAAGGCGCCCAGCGTCGCCAGGGCCGTGACCAGGACCACATCGATGACCGCGATCACCGAGGTGAAGATCAGCACCCGGGGGAGCGAGAGGAACGCCTGGAGGTCAAAGCCGTTGCTCTCGTTCGAGCCCGTGGCCTCGCTGATCGTGCCGCCGACGGTGGAGAAGACGCCCATGGCGTCCATCACCGTCCACAGCACGGCCGAGGCGACGATGGTGCAGATCCCGAGCGCGATGGAGAGCAGGAAGCTGACCTTCATCACCGACCACGGGTCGGCCTTGGCGACCCGCAGCCGGGCCTTCCGGGTCCTCGGGGTGGTCCGGGCGCCCGTACGGGGCATCCGGACGCCCTCGTCGCCGTCCGCCGACTGGTACGCCTGCGGGGGGCGGTAGGGACCCGAAGCGGGCTGGGCCGCCGGGCGCTTGCCGTCGAAGACCGGGGAACGCCCGTCCGTGTCCACCGCACCCCCCTGGGAGTCCGTGGCAGAGCCACGGGGGCCGTTCTTCTTGGCAGCTCCGGCTGCGGCCGGCCCGGCTCCCGTGGCTCCACTCACGCCTTTTACTCCTCGTGCTCCCGGGCCGAGGACTCAGTGCCCTCGGCAGCCGCCTCGGCCGGTTCACCGCCGGCCACACCGATCCCCCTGACCTCAACAGAGGTCACGGGAGCCGATTCGGTTCCGTCGGATCCGACTTCGGTTCCGTCGACTTCCTCGGCCTCGCGGCCGGCCTCGGCGTTGCGCGCGATCCCGACCACGGCATCGCGCTTGCCCAGGTTGATCAGCTGGACACCCATGGTGTCACGGCCGGTCTCCCGGACTTCATTGACTCGCGTACGAATCACACCACCGCCGAGGGTGATGGCCAGAATCTCGTCGGACTCCTCGACCACCAGCGCGCCCACGAGCGAGCCGCGGTCCTCCACGATCTTGGCGGCCTTGATGCCGAGGCCGCCGCGGCCCTGGACGCGGTACTCGTCGACCGCGGTCCGCTTCGCGTACCCGCCGTCGGTTGCGGTGAAGACGAACGTACCGGGCCGGACGACATTCATCGAGAGCAGTTCGTCGCCCTCGCGGAAACTCATGCCCTTGACACCCGAAGTGGCGCGTCCCATCGGGCGGAGCGCCTCGTCCGTCGCGGTGAACCGGATCGACTGCGCCTTCTTGCTGATCAGCAGCAGATCGTCGGCGGCCGAGACCAGCTCGGCGCCGATCAGCTCGTCGTCGGCACCGCTCTCGGTCTCCCGGAGGTTGATCGCGATCACACCGCCGGAGCGGGGCGAGTCGTAATCCTTGAGCGGGGTCTTCTTGACCAGGCCGCCCTTGGTGGCGAGGACCAGATACGGCGCGGCCTCGTAGTCCCTGATGGCCAGGATCTCGGCGATCCGCTCGTCCGGCTGGAAGGCGAGCAGGTTGGCGACGTGCTGGCCGCGGGCGTCCCGGCCGACGTCCGGCAGCTCGTACGCCTTGGCCCGGTAGACCCGGCCCTTGTTGGTGAAGAAGAGCAGCCAGTGGTGGGTGGTGGAGACGAAGAAGTGGTCGACGATGTCGTCCTCCTTCAGCTTGGTGCCCCGCACCCCCTTGCCGCCGCGCTTCTGCGACCGGTAGTCGTCGGTCTTGGTCCGCTTCACATAGCCGCCGCGAGTGATCGTGACGACGATGTCCTCCTCGGCGATCAGGTCCTCGATGGACATGTCGCCGTCGAAGGGCACCAGCTGCGAGCGGCGGTCGTCGCCGTACTTCTCGACCAGGACGGCCAGCTCGTCGCTGACGATCTCCCGCTGCCGGGCGGGCGAGGCGAGGATCGCGTTGTACTCGTTGATCTTCGCCTGGAGCTCGTCGTGCTCCTGGATGATCTTCTGCCGCTCCAGGGCGGCCAGCCTGCGGAGCTGCATCTCCAGGATCGCGTTGGCCTGGAGTTCGTCGATGGCCAGCAGGTCCATCAGGCCGCCGCGGGCGATCTCGACGGTGTCGCTGCGCCGGATCAGCGCGATGACCTCGTCGATCGCGTCGAGCGCCTTGAGCAGACCGCGCAGGATGTGGGCCCGCTCCTCCGCCTTGCGGAGCCGGAACCTGGTCCGCCGGACGATGACCTCGATCTGGTGGGTCACCCAGTGGCGGATAAACGCGTCCAGCGAGAGGGTCCGCGGCACGCCGTCGACCAGCGCCAGCATATTGGCGCCGAAGTTGGTCTGGAGGTCGGTGTGCTTGTAGAGGTTGTTGAGGACGACCTTGGCGACCGCGTCCCGCTTGAGGACGATCACCAGCCGCTGGCCGGTCCGGGACGAGGTCTCGTCGCGTACATCGGCGATCCCGCCGATCTTGCCGTCCTTGACCAGGTCGGCAATCTTCTGCGCGAGATTATCCGGGTTGACCTGGTACGGCAGCTCGGTGACCACCAGGCACTGCCGGTTCTGGATCTCCTCGACCTCGACCACCGCGCGCATCGTGATGGAGCCGCGGCCGGTACGGTACGCCTCCTCGATGCCCTTACGGCCCACGACCAGCGCGCCGGTCGGGAAGTCCGGGCCCTTGATCCGCTCGATCAGCGCGTCGAGCAGCTCCTCGTGGGAGGCGTCGGGGTGCTCCAGCGCCCACTGGGCACCGGCCGCGACCTCGCGCAGATTGTGCGGCGGGATATTGGTCGCCATCCCGACCGCGATCCCGGCGGAGCCGTTGACCAGCAGGTTCGGGAAGCGCGCCGGGAGGACCGTCGGCTCCTGGTTACGGCCGTCGTAGTTGTCCTGGAAGTCGACGGTCTCCTCGTCGATGTCCCGGAGCATCTCCATCGACAGCGGCATCATCTTGCACTCGGTGTACCGCATGGCGGCGGCCGGGTCGTTGCCCGGGGAACCGAAGTTTCCGTTGGAGTCGACCAGCGGCATCCGCATCGACCACGGCTGGGCCAGCCGGACCAGGGCGTCGTAGATCGAGGAGTCGCCGTGCGGGTGGTACGTACCCATGACGTCACCGACGACGCGGGCGCACTTGTAGAAGCCCTTCTCGGGCCGGTAACCGCCGTCGTACATCGCGTACAGCACCCGGCGGTGGACCGGCTTGAGGCCGTCCCGGACATCGGGCAGCGCACGCGAGACGATCACGGACATCGCGTAGTCGAGGTAGGAGCGCTGCATCTCCGTCTCGAGCCCGACGGGCTCGATCCGCATCTGCGGCTGCTCGTCCGCGGCGGCGTCGCCCGCGGGGTCCTCGGTGGTGGCAGGAGTGTTCTCGTCGGCCATTGCTGGTCTTGGATCCTTTCGTACGGTCAGCGGAGACCGACTCAGATGTCGAGGAAGCGGACGTCCTTGGCGTTGCGCTGGATGAAGGAGCGCCGGGCCTCGACGTCCTCACCCATCAGTACCGAGAAGAGGTCGTCGGCCTGGGCGGCGTCGTCCAGCGTGACCTGGCCGAGAACGCGGTGCTCGACGTCCATCGTGGTGACGCGCAGCTCCTCGGCGTTCATCTCGCCCAGACCCTTGAAGCGCTGGATCGAGTCCTCCCGGATCCGCTTGCCCTGCTGCTTGCCCAGCTCGACCAGGGCGTCGCGCTCCCGGTCCGAGTACGCGTACTCGAAGTCGTCCCGACCCCACTTGATCTTGTAGAGCGGGGGGCGGGAGAGGAAGACGTGCCCGGCCTCGACCAGGGGCCGCATGAAGCGGAAGAGGAACGTCAGCAGCAGGGTGTTGATGTGCTGACCGTCGACATCGGCGTCCGCCATCAGGATGATCTTGTGATAGCGGAGCTTCTCGATGTCGAAGTCCTCGTGGACCCCGGTACCGAAGGCCGAGATCAGCGCCTGGACCTCGGTGTTCTGGAGGATCTTGTCGATCCGGGCCTTCTCGACGTTCAGGATCTTGCCCCGGATCGGCAGGATGGCCTGGTACATCGGGTTCCGGCCGGACTTCGCGGAGCCGCCGGCCGAGTCGCCCTCGACGATGAAGATCTCGCACTTCGTCGGGTCGTTCGACTGGCAGTCGCTGAGCTTGCCCGGCAGGGACGCGGACTCCAGCAGCCCCTTGCGGCGGGTCAGGTCACGGGCCTTGCGGGCGGCGACCCGGGCGGTCTGGGCCTGGATGGCCTTGCGGACGATGTCCGCGGCCTCGTTGGGGTTGCGGTCGAACCAGTCCGTGAGGTGCTCGTGCACCACCTTCTGGACGAAGGTCTTCGCCTCCGTGTTGCCCAGCTTGGTCTTGGTCTGGCCCTCGAACTGCGGCTCGCCCAGCTTGACCGAGATGATCGCCGTCAGGCCCTCGCGGATATCCTCGCCGGAGAGGTTGTCGTCCTTCTCGCGGAGCAGCTTCTTGTCCCGGGCGTACCGGTTGACCAGGCCCGTGAGCGCGGCGCGGAATCCCTCCTCATGCGTACCCCCCTCATGCGTGTGGATGGTGTTCGCGAAGGAGTAAACGCCCTCGGTGTACTGAGAGTTCCACTGCATCGCGATCTCGGCCGAGAGCATCCGCTCCTTGTCCTCGGCCTCGATGTCGATGACGGTCGGGTGGATCAGCTCGCCCTTGCGCGAGTTCAGGTACCTGACGAAGTCGACGATGCCGCCCTCGTAGTGGTACGAGACCGTGCGCGCCTGGTCGGAGTCCTGCTCCTCGGCCGAGTCGGCGCCCATCGTGGCGCGCGCGGACTCCCGCTCGTCGGTCAGCGTCAGGGTCAGGCCCTTGTTCAGGAAGGCCATCTCCTGGAAGCGCCGGGAGAGCGTCTCGAAGGAGTACTCGGTGGTCTCGAAGATGTCGCCGTCGGCCCAGAAGGTGACCGACGTACCCGTCTCCTCGGTCGCCTCGTTCTGGGCGAGGGGCGCGGTGGGGACACCGAGCTTGTAGTCCTGGGTCCAGCGGTGGCCGTCCGTCTTCACCTCGACCGCGACCTTGGTGGAGAGCGCGTTGACGACCGAGACGCCGACACCGTGCAGACCGCCGGAGACGGCGTAGCCGCCGCCGCCGAACTTGCCGCCCGCGTGCAGCACGGTCAGCACGACCTCGACGGCGGGCTTGTTCTCCGAGGGCACGATCCCCACCGGGATACCACGGCCGTTGTCGACGACCCGGACCCCGCCGTCGGCGAGGATCGTGACGTCGATGGTGTCCGCGTGCCCGGCGAGCGCCTCGTCGACCGAGTTGTCGACGACCTCGTAGACGAGGTGATGAAGGCCACGCTCACCGGTGGAGCCGATGTACATGCCGGGCCGCTTGCGGACCGCGTCCAGGCCCTCCAGGACGGTGATCGCACTGGCGTCGTACGAGGCGGTGACCTCGCCGCCTCCGTCGGCGGGAGTGGACGGGTTGATCTCGTTGGGGTTGCCGGAATCGGCCACGAAGCGCCCTTTCTGGCACAGCACAAGCCGTTCTCCGGGCAGGCGGGGACGGCTGCGTCGTTCGACATGTTCCGCAAGGTGGCGGGATTGTCCACCAGTCTACCGGTACCGCCGACACGAATGGGGGTTTGCCGGTGGCTGAGTCCGCATGTGCCGCCCTGGGAACCGTCGGTTCGACTCCCCATATCAGGGGAGGGGCTCCAAGAGGCTCACACGGGCGTTGAGCGCTTCTGCCTGTCAACCATTCGTCACGGTCCGACAAGGCCCCGGGAAGACCACCCGCACCGGGCGTCCCACACCCCTCACCCGGGGCCGGTCGCCCGTGCCCCCGGCCGGGCCCGACCGCCGCCGGAAGGCGGGTCCGGGACGCATCGGGCGGTCCGGGCGGGGGCTCGGAGGATGGTCGCGCGGCGCGGAGGCGCGGACGGCGGAGAACGGAGCGCGTTACGGGCGTACGACGCCGGGCGGGGCGTACGACGGATGCCGTGAGCCCCCCGGCGCGGCGCGCGGACGAGCCCCGGGCCGGGGACGGCCGGGGAGCGCCTCGCGGACCGGGCCGGATGAGCGAAAGGGGGTCCGGCGCGGGCGGTCGCACGGCGGAGGGCGAGGCTTTCCAGGCCGCCGGGACCCGGGCCGCCGGGCCTCGGGGTGAGTCCACGCGATGGGGGTACGCCCCTGGGCTTCCGCCGGGCGACCCCCACCGGAGCCGGGTGGAGCGCGGCGCCGGGGCCCGCAAGCCCGGCATGATCCACAACGAGAAGGCCGCGGCCGGCACCCTGTTCAGCCCGAGCGTTCCCGGGCGCGGGTGGGCCGGGCGGGCCGGATACCGGCCGGGGCCCTTGGGTCCGTTCAGGACTCCGCCGTCCCGGGACCGCGAGTATCCGCCGGGAACCCGGCCGGGACCCATGCGGGACCCGAACAGGACTAGGGCGTGTTTCGAAAGCGGAGCCGCCCGCCCCGCGCCTCGCCCTACGGCATCAGCCGTAGGTGTCGCCGGGGCCCGTACTGCCCGGCGCGCGCAGCGGGCCGTACCCCCGGCGCGGCGCGCCGGGGCCCATCACCTTGATCAGCCGTACGGTGCCCTGGCCCAGGTCCTCGTTGAGCCGGGCCACCAGCCGGGGCGCGAGCAGCCGGAGCTGGGTCGCCCAGGCCGTGGAGTCGCACTGCACCGTCAGCACCCGCTCGTCCTCGTCGTACCGCTGCGGTACGCAGTGCTGCGCCAGGCCCTCGCCGACGATCTGCGGCCAGCGGCCCATCACACCGCCCACGGCGGCCGGGGTTTCCCAGCCGCGTTCGGTGATCAGCCGGTTGATCGCGGCGCCGAGCGGCAGCGGATCACGGCCGTCCGCCCGGGCGCCGGAGCGGAGCCCGCCGCCCCGGCGGGCCTGCCGCCGCTCCTGCGCGGCGGCCCCGCGGGCGCGGGCCTGTTCCTTCGCGGCGCGCAGCGCGACCCGGGCCAGATCGATCCCCGACGGCTCCGGCACCCGGGCGCCGCCGTCCGTACCACCGAGCACACCGGAAACACCCTGCGCACCCGGTACGCCCGAGCCACCGGAGATACCGGGCATACCGGAAGCACCGGTGCCGCCCGGACCCGCCGGGCCGCCCGGCGGACCGGCGCCCGGCCCACCGGATCCGAACCCCGGCAACGGCGTGTTCTCGTTCACAGCCGGGTCACCTCGCCCTCAGCCACCGCGTACCGCGCCCCGGTCAGCACATCCGGAACGTCGTCGTCGACCGCCGCGGTCACCAGGACCTGCTCACCCGGTGCGACCAGCTCCGCCAGCCGCTCCCGCCGCCGGGCGTCCAGCTCGGCGAAGACGTCGTCCAGGACCAGTACGGGCTCATTGCCCTCGGCGCGCAGCAGATCGTACGAGGCCAGCCGGAGCGCCAGCGCGTACGACCAGGACTCGCCGTGGCTCGCGTACCCCTTGGCGGGCAGCCGGCCGAGCCGGAGCACCAGCTCGTCGCGGTGCGGACCGACCAGGGTGACGCCCCGCTCGATCTCCTGTTTGCGGGACGCGGCCAGCGCCGCCATCAGCTGCTCGTACAGCTCGTCGGGGCGGTCCGGAAGGGGTTCCGTAGCCGTGGTCTCCCCGGTGTCGGCCGTCGGCGCGCCCTCGGCCGCGGCCGCGGCGGTGGAGCGGTACTCCAGGGCGACCGGACCGCCGCCCGGCGCCAGGGACTCGTACGCCTTGTCGGTCAGCGGCTGGAGGGCCGTGATCAGCTCGGCCCGGCGGGCCAGCAGTTCGGCACCGGCCCGGGCCAGATGCTGGTCCCAGACATCGAGGGTGGAGAGGTCGGCGCCGCGCCCGCCGTGCCGCCGGGCCAGCGCCGCCGACTTCAGCAGGGTGTTCCGCTGCTTGAGCACCCGCTCGTAGTCGGAGCGGACCCCGGCCATCCGGGGCGACCGCGCGGTGATCAGTTCGTCGAGAAAGCGCCGCCGGTCGCCCGGGTCGCCCTTGACCAGCGCCAGATCCTCCGGCGCGAAGAGCACGGTCCGTATGATCCCCAGCACATCACGCGGCCTGACCTGCGACGATCGATTGATTCTGGCGCGGTTGGCCCGGCCCGGGTTGAGTTCGAGCTCGACCAGCTGGGACCGCTCGCCCTGGGTGACGGCGGCCCGGATCACGGCCCGCTCGGCCCCGGCGCGGACCAGCGGGGCGTCCGAGGAGACCCGGTGGCTGGCGAGGGTGGCCAGATAGCCGACGGCCTCGACCAGATTGGTCTTGCCCTGCCCGTTCGCCCCCACGAACGCGGTGACGCCCGGGTCGAGCGGAACCTCGACCCGGGCGTACGAGCGGAAGTCGGCCAACGACAAATGCGTGACGTGCATGGATCTACGCCGACCTCCCCGGCCGCGGCCGTCGTGCTCTCCGGCCGACGGCCGTTACTTCTACTTCTTGGTCTCGACCGCGTGGCCGCCGAACTGGTTGCGCAGCGCCGCGATCATCTTCATCTGCGGGGAGTCGTCCTGCCGTGAGGCGAACCGGGCGAAGAGCGACGCGGTGATCGCCGGGAGCGGCACGGCGTGGTCGATGGCCGCCTCGACGGTCCACCGGCCCTCGCCGCTGTCCTCCGCGTAACCGCGCAGCTTGTCGAGGTGCTCGTCCTCGTCGAGCGCGTTCACCGCCAGATCCAGCAGCCAGGAACGGATCACCGTCCCCTCCTGCCAGGAGCGGAAGATCTCCCGTACGTCGGTGACGGCGTCGGCCTTCTCCAGCAGCTCCCAGCCCTCGGCGTACGCCTGCATCATCGCGTACTCGATGCCGTTGTGGACCATCTTGGCGAAGTGACCGGCGCCCACCTTGCCCGCGTGCACCGAGCCGAACTCGCCCTCGGGCTTGAGGGCGTCGAAGACCGGCTGCACCTTGGCGACGTTCTCGGCGTCACCGCCGTACATCAGCGCATAGCCGTTCTCCAGGCCCCAGACACCGCCGGAGACACCGCAGTCGACGAAGCCGATACCCTTGATGCCCAGCTCGACGGCGTGCTTCTGGTCGTCGGTCCAGCGGGAGTTGCCGCCGTCGACGACGACATCGCCGGGGGAGAGGAGTTCGGCCAGTTCGTCGATGGTGGACTGGGTCGCGGCCCCGGCCGGGACCATCACCCACACCACTCGCGGGGCCGGAAGCTGCTCCACCAGCTCCGACAGGCTGTGGACATCGGCGAGATCGGGGTCCCGGTCGTATCCGACGACGGTGTGGCCCGCGCGGCGGATGCGCTCGCGCATGTTGCCGCCCATTTTCCCGAGGCCGACGAGGCCGAGCTGCATCTTTCGTGTCCTTCGCGTAGTCCGACGTTTTCCGTACCTGACCTGGGTCGAGCCTACGCCGGACGGCTCGGTGCGGCCCGGCGGGCCACCCGTCGCCCCGGGAGGGGAGGCGGGGGCCGCCGGGGCGCGGCGGTCGTCGTGCCCCTGACCCGGGGCGGGGGACGACCCCGGCGGCCGGGAACGGCCGACCGGGGTCCGGTGGATCGCGATCGGCCGGATCAGCCCGAGAGACGGACCGGCATGATCAGGTACTTGTACGCGTCGTCGGCCTCGGCGTCGACCGCGGGACGGCCGCTCAGCAGGGCCGGCTTGGTCGAGGTCGTGAAGGAGAGCTGGGCGACCGGGGAGTCGATCGCGCTCAGACCGTCGAGCAGGAAGGTCGGGTTGAAGGCGATCGAGATGTCGTCGCCCTCCAGCTGGGCGTCGACCCGCTCCACAGCCTGTGCGTCGTCGCTGGAGCCCGCTTCGAGGATCAGCACGCCCTGCTCGAAGCTGAGCCGGACCGGGGTGTTCCGCTCGGCGACGAGCGCGACGCGCTTGACGGCCTCCACGAAGGGCGCGGTCTCGATCACGGCCACCGAGTTGAACTCGGTCGGGAAGAGCGTGCGGTACTTCGGCAGGTCGCCTTCGAGCAGCCGGGTCGTGGTCCGCCGTCCGGCGCCCTCGAAACCGATCAGACCCTCACCGGCACCGCTGCCGGAAAGCGCCAGGGTGACCGTGTCACCGCTGGTCAGCGCCTTGGCCGTGTCCAGCAGGGTCTTGGCGGGCACCAGGGCGACGGCGGACGTACCGGCGTCCTCGGGCTTCCACAGGAACTCGCGGACCGCGAAGCGGTAGCGGTCGGTGGAGGCCAGCGTGACGGTGTCGCCCTCGATCTCGATCCGGACACCGGTCAGCACGGGCAGCGTGTCGTCCCGGCCCGCGGCGATGGCGACCTGCTGGGCGGCGGCGGCGAAGACCTCACCGGGGACGGTCCCGGTCGCGGTCGGCATCTGCGGCAGAGCGGGGTACTCCTCCACCGGCAGGGTGTGGAGGGTGAAGCGGGAGGAGCCGCAGACCACGGTCGCCCGTACACCGTCTGTGGAAATCTCCACCGGGCGGTTCGGGAGGGCGCGGCAGATGTCGGCGAGCAGCCGGCCGGAGACCAGGACCGTGCCGTCCTCCTCGATCTCGGCCTCGACCGAGACGCGAGCCGAGACCTCGTAGTCGAAGCTGGAGAAGCTCAGCGCGCCGTCCTCGGCCTTCAGCAGCAGACCCGCGAGCACGGGCGCCGGGGGACGGGCTGGGAGGCTCCGGGCCACCCAGGCCACCGCCTCCGCGAGTACATCGCGCTCCACCCGGATCTTCACCGGAACCGCCTCCTGCTGTCGCCGTCTCGCCCTTGCTGGCTCTTGTCGTCGGCTGTGTCGCCGGGGACCAGTCTGACGTACGGCACTGACAGCGGGTGCGCCTCGGGGTCAAGTCGGGTCGACGGGCGTGCCGGGCGGTCGGAGCGAGTTGTGCACAGGCCCCACTTCGAAGCGAATTCCCCGGTAACTCTAAGTGGGAGTAGTAGTAGGGCTTGTGGATACCGTGGATAACCCCGTATCCGCAGGTCAGCGCAGGTTTTTTATCCACTGCACCTGTGGGTGACGCCGGTGGAAAACCCGGGGTTCCTGTGGACGCCCGAAAGTTCTGCACAGGCGATGCACAGCCCAGGGGGAGTTCTCCCCAGTCCTGTCCCCAGCTTTACCCAGGTTCCCCACAGCCCAATCCGGTGTCCTGGTGTGACGGCTTTCACTCGACCGGGTGAGAGGGGGTGTTGTGTTGCCGAACAGTGGACAGCGGTGTGGACAAGCTGTGGGCAACCAGCCGTCACCTGTGGGTGGCCGGTGGACAACTTTTCCCGGCCCCTGTGGACGATCTTGTTGTCCACAGCCTGTGGATCACGGTTGGCCACAATTCCACAACCGACTGACCTGCTGTGATCATCAGAGGGTCGGTCCGCCTGTGGACACAGTAGGGACAACTCCGCAGTCCCCAGGGTGTGGACGGTGGATTCTCCCGCTTCCTGTGGAGAACCACGGCATCCCGGCCGGTATTCGAACACCGGTCGCGCCGCCGTCCACCGCCTCCGGGGCCTCCGCACCCCGCAGGGCCGCCTCCGGACCGCTTCCGGGGCGCCTTCCCGACGGTTCCCGGGAGCTTCCCGGACGCCGTCGGGGCTTCTCGGGTACGTCGCGCGAACGTCTCCCGGGCCCGCTCCCGGCGTCTCCCGGGCCCTCTCGGTGCCTCCGAGGCCGTACCGCCCGCGCCCCGTCCCGTACCGCCCCGGAAACGACGGAGGGCGCCCGGGACGCGTTCGTCCCGGGCGCCCTGCGCCCACAGCTGTGGACGGCCGACGGCGGTCCGGCCGCCGCCACCGACGGCGGCGTTGTTGTTGCCGTCAGCCGTTCTTGATGCGGTTGGTCAGCTCGGTGACCTGGTTGTAGATGGAGCGCCGCTCCGCCATCAGCGCCCGGATCTTGCGGTCCGCGTGCATCACCGTCGTATGGTCCCGGCCGCCGAACTGCGCGCCGATCTTCGGCAGCGACAGATCCGTCAGCTCCCGGCAGAGATACATGGCGATCTGCCGGGCCGTGACCAGGACCCGGCTGCGCGAGGAGCCGCAGAGGTCCTCCACCGTCAGCCCGAAGTAGTCCGCCGTCGCCGCCATGATCGCGCCCGCGGTGATCTCGGGGGCCGAGTCCTCGCCGCCCGGGATCAGGTCCTTCAGCACGATCTCGGTCAGCCCGAGGTCGACCGGCTGCCGGTTGAGCGACGCGAAGGCCGTCACCCGGATCAGCGCGCCCTCCAGCTCGCGGATATTGCGCGAGATCCGGGAGGCGATGAACTCCAGCACCTCCGGCGGCGCGTTCAACTGCTCCTGGACCGCCTTCTTCCGCAGGATCGCGATCCGGGTCTCCAGTTCGGGCGGCTGGACATCGGTCGTCAGCCCCCACTCGAACCGGTTCCGCAGCCGGTCCTCCAGCGTCATCAGCTGCTTGGGCGGCCGGTCCGAGGAGAGCACGATCTGCTTGTTGGCGTTGTGCAGGGTGTTGAAGGTGTGGAAGAACTCCTCCTGCGTCGACTCCTTGCTCGCCAGGAACTGGATGTCGTCGACGAGCAGGATGTCGACGTCCCGGTAGCGCTTGCGGAAGGTGTCGCCCTTGCCGTCCCGGATCGAGTTGATGAACTCGTTGGTGAACTCCTCGGAGCTGACGTACCGCACCCGGGTGCCCGGGTAGAGGCTGCGCGCGTAGTGCCCGATGGCGTGCAGCAGATGCGTTTTGCCGAGCCCCGACTCCCCGTAGATGAAGAGGGGGTTGTACGCCTTCGCCGGGGCCTCGGCCACCGCCACGGCGGCGGCGTGCGCGAACCGGTTGGAGGCGCCGATGACGAAGGTGTCGAAGAGGTATTTGGGGTTCAGCCGGGCATGCGGCTCCCCGGGGCCCGCGGCTCCGCCGCCGGACGAGGACGACCCCATGAGTCCGGCCGGGACCCCCGAACCGCCGGGCCCGCCGCCGGCGGCCGGTCCGCCGGACGGGGCGGGACCCCCGGAGTGACCGGGCGCGCCCGAGCCGCCGGGCCGGTGCGCCGACGGCTCCCGCCGCTCCGGGCGAGGGGGCTCGTACCCCTGGTGCTCGGACTGCTGCGGCGAGCGGTAGTCGTGCGTCGGCTGGTGCGACCGGGGGGAGGCGTACGGATCGCGGTCCTGGAAACCGCCGAGCCGCGGCTGCTGCCAGGACAGGTCCTCCTGGCTCCGCGGCCAGGCGCCCGGCTCGGGCCGGGACTGCGGATACTCCGGGTAGGCGGGCCGGATCTCCGGGAGCCCGTCGTCGCCCGGCCGGTGGCCGTAGCCGCCGTAGGGGTCGTTCTGCTGATGGGGGTAGCGGCCGGGGCCTAGTTCACCGCCGCCGCCGTCGTCGTAGTGCGACGGGGCGGGCGGTGCCGGGGGCTGCGGGGCCGCGGGACCGGCGGCCGAGTCGTCGACCGTGATCGCGATCCGGATCGGCCGTCCGCACTCCCGGCTGAGCGTCTCACTGATCAGCGGGGCCAGCCGTCCCTCTAGGACCCGCTTGCCCCATTCGTTGGGAACCGCGAGCAGGGCGGTGTCGGCGACCAGCGCCAGTGGCTGGCAGCGCTCGACCCACTGCTTGTCCTTGGGCTCGACGCCCTGCTGGCCTTCGGCGAGAAGCTGCTCCAGCACTCGTGGCCACACTGCGGCAAGATCGGCAGGTACGTCAGCCACGAGCCACGCTCTCTCGAAGATCCCGCACGTCCGCCGGAGGCGGGCTCCGGGGCGGGGGAAGGACAGTCAAGGACAGAAAGGAAAGGTTCGGAGTCCGGCCACGGTAGTCAGGGCGGCCCGGCTCGTTCAAGTTGTTGTCCACAGCCTGTGCACAGACGGCCCCGTCCGGCGCCGGATGGGCGGGAGCCCAGGGGCCGGTTTGACCGGATGGCGTAGCCGCGCGTACCGTAACCAGGTCGAGTTGTCGATGGCTGCTGCCGCCTGCCTCCGATGGGCAAAGATCACCTTCCGTGGTCGTGAAGCGGTGCACTCGGGCGAAACGCGAGCTACTCGTGGGCGCACGGTGACAGCCAGGCGATGCCCCGCCACCTACGAATCTCTTTCTGGAGCCCCCGAGTGAGCAAGCGCACCTTCCAGCCGAACAACCGTCGCCGGGCGAAGACCCACGGTTTCCGCCTGCGCATGCGTACCCGTGCCGGCCGCGCGATTCTCGCGTCTCGCCGCAGCAAGGGTCGCGCTCGTCTGTCCGCCTGACCGCGTACAGGTCATGACGTGCTGCCTACCGAGAATCGGCTGAGGCGGCGCGAGGACTTCGCGACCGCGGTACGACGAGGACGCCGGGCCGGCCGCCCGCTCCTCGTCGTCCATCTACGCAGCGGTTCACCGGACCCGCACGCGCCTGGGGAGAGCGCTCCCCCGACGTGTGCGGGTTTCGTCGTGAGCAAGGCCGTGGGTGGCGCGGTTGTGCGCAACAAGGTCAAGCGCCGACTGCGGCACCTGATACGCGACCGGCTCGCCGAGCTGCCCGCCGGTAGCCTGGTGGTCGTACGGGCGCTGCCCGGAGCGGGCGACGCCGACCACGCACAGCTGGCCCGAGACCTGGACGCCGCCCTGGAGCGGCTGCTGGGAGGGGGCGCGCGATGAAGTACCCGCTGCTGGCTCTGATCAAGCTGTACCAGTGGACGATCAGCCCTCTGCTGGGGCCCGTCTGCCGGTACTACCCGTCGTGTTCCCACTACGGATACACGGCCATCGACCGGCACGGTGCGGTGAAAGGCACGGTGCTCACCGCCTGGCGGATCCTGCGGTGCAATCCGTGGTCCCCGGGCGGAGTGGATCATGTGCCGCCGCGTAAGCGTCCCCGGTGGCACGAGATGCTGCGGAACGCCCTGCGGGGCAAGGACGCCGTTGTCGGCACGGAGGGCGGGCGCGGCGCAGATTCTGTGCCGTCACGGGGAGCGGACTCCGCTCCCGGCAGTCCGGCCGCAGAGACCTCGCCCAATGCTCAAGGAGCCTGATTAGTGGACACGATTGCCAGTCTCTTCAGTTTTATCACCACACCTGTCTCGTGGATCATCGTCCAGTTCCACAAGCTCTACGGGGCGATCTTCGGTCCCGACACGGGCTGGGCCTGGGGACTGTCCATCGTGTCGCTGGTGGTCCTGATCCGTATCTGCCTGATCCCGCTCTTCGTGAAGCAGATCAAGTCGATGCGGAACATGCAGGCGCTCCAGCCGAAGATGAAGGCGATCCAGGAGCGCTACAAGAACGACCGGCAGCGCCAGTCGGAAGAGATGATGAAGCTGTACAAGGAGACGGGTACCAACCCGCTCTCCTCGTGCCTGCCCATCCTCGCCCAGTCGCCGTTCTTCTTCGCCCTGTACTACGTCCTCTCCAAGATCGCCTCCGGTAACGTCGTCGGCTATATCGACGAGCCGCTGCTGGCCAGCGCCCGGCAGGCGCATATCTTCGGTGCCCCGCTGGCGGCGAAGTTCACGGACAGCCCGGAGAAGGTCGCGGCCCTGGACGCGTCGCTGACCGACGTCCGCGTGGTCACCGCCATCATGATCATCCTGATGTCGGCGTCGCAGTTCTACACCCAGCGCCAGCTGATGCAGAAGAACGTCGACCTGTCGGTGAAGACCCCGTACATGCAGCAGCAGAAGATGCTGATGTACATCTTCCCGGTGATCTTCGCGGTCATGGGTATCAACTTCCCCGTCGGTGTCCTCGTCTACTGGCTGACCACCAACGTCTGGACCATGGGTCAGCAGATGTATGTGATCAACCAGAACCCGACGCCCGGCAGCAAGGCCCAGGACCAGTACCTGACCCGGCTGCTGAAGTCCGCCACCCACCGCGGCGAGGTCCGCTCCCGCCGTCAGCGCAAGGTCGTCCAGGTGCTCGTGGCCAAGGGGTCGGAGCGCAACGACAACGAGCGGAAGTTCATCACGAGCCTTGCCAAGGCCGGCTACGCCGCCCAGGCCGACGGCACGATCGTGAAGAGCGACACCATCGCGCCCGAGCCCGAGGCCGGTGCCGGACGGCGTCAGCAGCCGAAGCGGCAGCCCAAGTCCAAGCGCCAGACCGGACCGCAGTCCGGTACCGGGAGCAAGCCGGAGACCTCCGCCGAAGCCGACGACGACGAGTCGAAGCCCTCGCTGGAGAAGAAGGCCACGCCGCAGTCCGCCAAGTCCAAGCAGCCCCGGGCCAACTCGGGCCGTCAGCAGCCCAAGTCCGGACGCAAGGGCCCGCAGCGCCCCAAGCACCCGTCGTCCAAGAAGTAGTAGAAGGAGTCCATCCGTGACGGAAGGCACCATCCCCGCCGCCGCCGAGGAAGGCGACACCCTGACCCGCCTGGAGCAGGAGGGTGAGATCGCCGCGGACTACCTCGAAGGTCTGCTCGACATCGCCGATCTCGACGGTGATATCGATATGGACGTCGAGGCGGACCGGGCCGCTGTCTCGATCATCAGCGATACGGCCGGCCGCGATCTGCAGAAGCTGGTCGGCCGGGACGGCGAGGTCCTGGAGGCTCTGCAGGAGCTGACCCGGCTCGCCGTGCACCGGGAGACCGGTGACCGCAGTCGGCTGATGCTGGACATCGCGGGCTTCCGGGCCCGTAAGCGCACCGAACTCGCCGAGCTGGGCGCCAAGGCGGCCGACGAGGTGAAGAACAGCGGTGAGCCGGTCAAGCTCAAGCCGATGACCCCGTTCGAGCGCAAGGTCGTCCATGACGCGGTCGCCGCGGCCGGATTGCGCAGCGAGTCGGAGGGCGAGGAGCCGCAGCGCTTCGTCGTCGTCCTCCCGGCCTGACTCCGCTCGTTCCCTCGGCCCCGTCTGTAGCGCAGGCGGGGCCGAACTTTGTCAGCCTGATAGTCAGCGATAGTCAGCCACCACGGTCCATCAAGCGGCAGTACGGTACGGAAGGACGGTTCCCGTGACGGAGGCAGCGGAGCTTCCCCAGGCGCCCGAGGCGGCGCAAGCGGTCTTCGGCGAGTTCATGCCCGAGGCCGTGCGCTATGCCGAGCTGCTGGCCGATGCCGGGGTGAAGCGCGGCCTGATCGGTCCGCGTGAGGTGCCCCGCCTCTGGGAGCGCCATCTGCTGAACTGCGCGGTGCTCTCCGAGGTGGTTCCCGAGGGCGTCACCGTCTGCGATGTCGGCTCCGGGGCCGGACTGCCCGGTATCCCGCTGGCCCTGGTCCGCCCCGATCTGAAGATCACCCTGCTGGAGCCGCTGCTGCGGCGGACCAATTTCCTCCAGGAAGTCGTCGAGCTGCTGGGCCTCGACCATGTGACCGTGGTGCGCGGCCGGGCCGAGGAGATGATGGGCACGCTGTCCCCGGTCCATGTGGTGACGGCCCGTGCCGTGGCGCCGCTGGACCGGCTCGCGGGCTGGGGCGTGCCGCTGCTCCGCCCCTACGGGGAGATGCTGGCCCTCAAGGGCGATACCGCCGAGGAAGAGCTGCGGGGCGCCAGGGCCGCCCTCAGCAAGCTCGGTGTGGTGGAGACCTCGGTCCTCCAGGTCGGGGAGGGGCTGGTCGACCCGCTCTCCACCGTGGTGCGGGTAGAGGTCGGGGAGAGCCCCGGCGGTGTGCGGTTCGCGGCCAAGCGCGCCAAAGCGGCCAGGGTCAGCCGTTCGCGTCGCCGTCGCTGACTCCCCTGGCTCCCATACGTACGTATGCCGGAGTGTCGCCCGGGTGCCGCTCCGCGGCCCCGGGCATCGTGTTTCACGTGAAACGTCGCTCACTGCTGCACGGAATCATCAGCCGCGGGCGTGCCGCCGCCCCGATTCGGAACCGGAGACCCCTCGCCGGGGTTACGAAGTTGTCCACAGAGGTGGATTCATCCACAGAAGCACGGGCCTCGCTGGTTCATGACCCCGAAAGCATGGCAGGCTCTCTCTATCGCGAGCCTGAAGTCGAGGAGAGTGAATCCTTGCGGTCCGACGCCAACATCGCGGGACCGATGACCGATCCGGTCCCCGGCCCCCGTACCGAGTCGCCGGGAGACGATGTTTCACGTGAAACACCGGCCCCGATGGACGACACCCCCATCGGTCGAGCGGCCCAGCTCGCCGTACAGGCACTGGGACGGGCCGGTGAAGGGCTGCCCCGACCTGAGCAGACCCGCGTCATGGTGGTCGCCAACCAGAAGGGCGGCGTGGGCAAGACCACCACCACGGTCAATCTCGCCGCCTCCCTCGCACTGCACGGTGCGCGTGTTCTGGTGATCGACCTCGACCCCCAGGGCAATGCCTCCACGGCGCTCGGGATCGACCACCATGCCGAAGTCCCCTCGATCTATGACGTCCTGGTGGAGAGCAAGCCGCTCTCCGATGTGGTCCAGCCGGTCTCGGACGTCGAAGGTCTCTTCTGTGCCCCCGCCACCATCGATCTCGCCGGTGCGGAGATCGAGCTGGTGTCGCTGGTGGCGCGGGAGAGCCGACTCCAGCGGGCGATCCAGGCATATGAGCAGCCGCTGGACTACATCCTCATCGACTGCCCGCCCTCCCTCGGTCTGCTGACGGTCAATGCGCTGGTGGCCGGTGCGGAGGTGCTGATCCCCATTCAGTGCGAGTACTACGCACTGGAAGGACTCGGGCAGCTGCTGCGGAATGTGGATCTGGTCCGCGGACACCTCAATCCGACCCTGCGGGTCTCGACGATCCTGCTCACCATGTACGACGGCCGGACCCGGCTGGCCTCCCAGGTGGCCGACGAGGTCCGCAGTCACTTCGGTGAAGAGGTACTGCGAACCAACATCCCCCGCTCGGTCCGGATCTCGGAGGCCCCCAGCTACGGGCAGACCGTGCTGACCTACGACCCGGGCTCCAGCGGCGCCCTGTCGTATCTGGAGGCGGCGCGGGAGATCGCCCTGCGCGGAGTCGGTCTCCAGTACGACCCGCACCATGCCCATCAGGGCACTCAGAACAACCGGCAGAACATCTCGGAGGGGATTCAGTGAGCGAGCGACGTAGAGGGTTGGGGCGGGGACTCGGTGCCCTGATCCCTGCGGCTCCCCAGGAGAAGCCGGCGCTCTCCGGCGGGACCCCCGGTTCCGCCGGTACGGCTCCGACCATGACCGACGACCGCGGTATCGCGGCGGCGAAGGTGGCCCGGCTGCCCTCGGCCGCCGTGGCCCCCGATCTCACCATCGGAGCCGGTGACCCGGATACCGAGCCCGCGTTGATCACGCCCTCCGGCGCGCACTTCGCGGAGGTGCTGCTGGACGCGATCACCCCCAACCCCCAGCAGCCGCGGGAGATCTTCGACGAGGACGCCCTGGCCGAGCTGGTGACCTCCATCAAGGAGGTCGGTCTGCTGCAGCCCGTGGTGGTCCGGCAGCTGGGTCCCGAGCGCTTTGAACTGGTGATGGGCGAGCGCCGCTGGCGGGCCTGTCGTGAGGCCGGTCTGGAGCGGATTCCCGCGATCGTCCGGGAGACCGAGGACGAGAAGCTGCTGCTGGACGCCCTGCTGGAGAATCTCCACCGGGCCCAGCTGAACCCGCTGGAGGAAGCGGCGGCCTACGACCAGCTGCTCAGGGACTTCAACTGCACCCATGACCAGCTGGCCGACCGGATCGGGCGCTCCCGGCCCCAGGTCTCCAACACCCTCCGGCTGCTGCGGCTGGCGCCCTCGGTCCAGAAGCGGGTCGCCGCCGGAGTGCTGACGGCCGGGCACGCCCGGGCGCTGCTCTCGGTGGACGACCACGAGGAGCAGGACCAGCTCGCCCGCCGGATCGTGGCGGAGGGGCTGTCGGTCCGTTCGGTGGAGGAGATCGTGACCCTCCTCGGCTCCGAGCCCGAGCGGAGTACCCGGAAGAAGGGGCCCCGGGCGGGAGCCCTGGTCTCCCCCGCCCTCACCGATCTGGCCTCTCGCCTCTCCGACCGCTTCGAGACCCGGGTCAAGGTCGACCTGGGGCAGAAGAAGGGCAAGATCGTCGTCGAGTTCGCCTCGATGGAGGATCTGGAGCGCATTCTCGGCACCCTGGCGCCCGGTGAGGGCCAGGTCCTGGAACGCGGTCTCGCCGGTGGGGGCACCGCCGGTGAGGAAGCCGGGGACTGAGGCCCACCGCCCGGCCGCCACCGGGCGGCCGGGAACGACCGGAGGAGCGGCGCGGATGGGGCGACGGCTGGTACCCCTCACCCTGGACAATCTGTCGGACCTCCCCAAGCGCTGCCGGTCCTGTGTCTTCTGGGAGCTGGACCCGGTCAGCGGGGAGGCCGCCGTCGCGGCGGGCCGGCCCGGTGCGGAGAAGGAGGCATGGATCTCCGCCGTTCTGCTGGAGTGGGGATCCTGCGGCCGGATCGTCTATGTCGACGAGGTGGCGGTGGGCTTTGTGCTCTACGCGCCCCCGGCGTACGTTCCCCGCTCCCTCGCCTTTCCCACCAGTCCGGTCTCGGCGGACGCCGTCCAGCTGATGACCTCCTGGATCGCTCCGGGGTATCAGGGACAGGGGCTCGGCCGGGTGCTGGTCCAGACCGTCGCCAAGGATGTGCTCCGCCGGGGCTTCAAGGCCATTGAGGCATTCGGTGACGCCCGCTGGCAGCAGCCCGCCTGTCTTCTCCCGGCGGACCATCTGACCGCGGTGGGGTTCAAGACCGTCCGCCCGCACCCGTCCTATCCACGACTGCGGCTGGAACTGCGGACGACGCTCTCCTGGAAGGAAGATGTGGAGCAGGCGCTGGACCGGTTGCTCGGCGCGGTCCAGAAGGAGCCCGTCCTCCGGCCGCTCTGATCCCGGAGACAACAGGGTCGACAGCGGCCGACGGCAGAGGGCCCACCCCGGTTCGGGGTGGGCCCTCGTCATGTTTCACGTGAAACATCGGCGCCCGGGCGCCGGGGTGCTACTCGGCGATAAAGGGGTCCAGGTCGCGGAGGATGGCGGTCTTCGGCTTGGCGCCGACGATCGTCTTGGCGACCTCGCCGTTCTGGTAGACGTTCAGCGTCGGGATCGACATCACACCGTACTTGGCGGCCGTGGCGGGGTTCTCGTCGATGTTCAGCTTGACGATCTCGATCTTGTCGCCGTGCTCGGCCGCGATGGCCTCCAGGGACGGCGCGATCTGACGGCACGGGCCGCACCAGGCCGCCCAGAAGTCCACCAGTACCGGCTTGTCGCTCTTGAGGACCTCATCCTCGAAGGTGGCATCGGTTACGTTCTTCAGCGCGCCGGCCACGGCGGCCTCCTTTGATCAGCTGCGGGGTGAGAGGGAGAGAGGGGACCGGTCAGACCGCGGCGGTCTGCTCGGGCTGGGCGGCCTGCTCGGCGTCCGCCAGGGCGGCCAGGAAGCGCTCGGCGTCGAGCGCCGCGGAGCAGCCGGTACCGGCGGCCGTGATGGCCTGGCGGTAGGTGTGGTCGACGACATCGCCCGCGGCGAAGACACCGGTCACATTCGTACGGGTGGAAGGCGCCTCGACCTTGAGGTAGCCCTCGTCGTCCAGTTCGAGCTGGCCCTTGAACAGCTCGGTGCGCGGGTCGTGGCCCACGGCGATGAAGAGCCCCGTCACCGGAAGCTGGGACGTCTCGCCCGTCTTGGTGTTGCGCAGGGTCAGGGCGGAGAGCTTCTGGTCGCCGTGGATCTCGGCGACCTCACTGTCCCAGGCGAAGGTGATCTTGGGGTCGGCGAAGGCACGGTCCTGCATGGCCTTCGACGCCCGCAGGCTGTCCCGGCGGTGGACGATCGTCACCGACTTGGCGAACCGGGAGAGGAAGGTCGCCTCCTCCATCGCGGTGTCACCGCCGCCGACCACGGCGATGTCCTGGTCCTTGAAGAAGAAGCCGTCGCAGGTGGCGCACCAGGAGACCCCGCGCCCGGAGAGGGCGTCCTCGTTCGGCAGGCCGAGCTTGCGGTGCTGGGAACCGGTGGTGACGATGACGGCCTTGGCCCGGTGGACCGTGCCCGCCGTGTCGGTGACGGTCTTGATCTCACCGTTGAGGTCGACCGAGACCACATCGTCGGGGACCAGTTCGGCGCCGAAGCGCTCGGCCTGGGCCCGCATATTGTCCATGAGGTCGGGCCCCATGATGCCGTCGCGGAAACCGGGGAAGTTCTCGACGTCGGTGGTGTTCATCAGCGCACCACCGGCCGTCACTGCTCCTTCGAACACCAGCGGATTCAGTGACGCCCGCGCGGTGTAGAGCGCCGCCGTGTACCCGGCGGGTCCGGAGCCGATGATGATGACGTTACGGACGTCGCTCACGAGTCTCTTCCTCGTCTCTGCAGGCTGCCTGCTGACAGATGGGTCGGGGCAATGGCTCTCACCCCACCCAACGGATCCTACGGGGGATGCATTCCCGTACGGTCGCGCAGCGCGCTCCGAGCCTCAGCGACGGGGGTAGGAGTCGGTGAGCAGTACCTTCCCCGGGGCCGGGGAAGCGGCGGTCGTACAAGCGGCGTCGATGACGAAAGCCTCGACCCGCTCGATGTCCACGGCCGCGGGCAGGACGACCAGATAGGCGTCGGTGCCCCGGTAGCTGCCCCGTTCCGCCGCGATCGGCGGAACGGTACGCCCGGTGCCCCGCTGGACGCAGGGGGGCACCGAAGGGCCGGGGCCGCCCATCTCCGGACCGGGCTCCGCGGACGCCGTACCGGGCAGGCCCTCGGTCGTCATGGTCGTACCGCCGTCCCGCTGGAGGGGACGGTCCTGGAGCAGCGTACGGACCCGCTGTTCCAGGGTCTCCTCGGACAGCTCGTCGGGTCCGGCGGAGTGGGTGTCGGCGGAGTGGGTCCGTACCGGCTGATCGCCGCTCTCGGACGTCAGCAGCTGGAAGGAGAGGACCGCGACCCCGGTGGCGACCACACCGAAGGCCGCTCCCAGGACGACGGTACGGCGGCGGAGTCGAGTGGCCCGCCCGGGGCCGGTACCGCCCCGGGGGCGGCCCAGGGGCCTGGTCGCCGGTCCGCCACCGACGGCTGTGGACCGGTCGGCCCCCGGGTCGTCCGATAGGCCGGACACCGGCACCGTCTCCGCTGATGTTTCACGTGAAACATCAGCCGGTCCGGAGCCGGTGCCATCGGGGCGGCCGGCTGCCAGCAGCGCTTCGGCGGCCAGCGCGGCATCGATCCGTTCGGCGATATCGGTGGGCATCCGGGGCGTGCCCGGGACGGCGCCCAGCAGACCGCGGATCTCCTCCAGGGACGTACGGACGTCCTGGCAGAGCTCGCAGTCGGCCAGATGCTCCCGCAGCCGGTCGCTCTCGGACGGGGAAAGCAGGCCCTCGGTGAGGTCGGAGATCTCGGAGACATCCGGATGCTGAACCATGTCGGCCGTGGATGTCACGTGCGTCCACCTCCGCCTTTCACAGCAGCAGGATCGGTAGGTCCCGCGTCCCTCTGGTCCGTCGCCGATGGGACGGATGTCCCCGGCGTCCGGTTCCTTCCCCCGTCGAGATCGTCGCTATCCCCGGAAGACCCGCGCAGATGGGTGACGAGTGGCAGCAGCCGGGCTCTCCCCCGGGCGCAGCGGCTCTTGACCGTGCCCGGAGGCACATCGAGCGCCTCGGCGGCCTCGGCGACCGAGTAGCCCTGCATATCCACCAGGACCAGAGCGGCCCGCTGCTCCACCGGGAGCTTCGCCAGGGCGGCCAGCAGCTGCCGGTTGAGATCCCGGCGCTCGGCCGGGGCCTCCGCGGACTCATGCGGTTCGAGCAGCTGCTCCAGTCGTGCGGTGTCCTCGACGGGCGCGGTCCGCCGGGAGGCGGCCTTACGGGCCCGGTCCAGGCAGGCGTTCACCGTGATGCGGTGGAGCCAGGTGGTGACGGCGGACTGACCGCGGAAGGTGTGGGCGGCCCGGAAGGCGGAGACCAGGGCGTCCTGGACCGCGTCGGCGGCTTCCTCACGATCGCCCAGGGTCCGCAGGGCGACGGCCCAGAGCCGGTCGCGGTGGCGCCGGACCAGCTCGGCGAAGGCATCGGGATGGCCCTCGACATGGCGGGCGAGGAGTTCGGAGTCGCTGGCTGTGTGGGACGCCCCCGTTGTCACGGCCTCCACCCTCTGGTCGGTCCCGTACTGCGTCTGATCGCTTGAGCTCAGGCCCGGTCTGTCTATCACGATTACCCCGGGCGGAGGCAGGGCGCCGGGGAATCCCCCGGAGCGGCCGGTCGACGGGGCGTACCCCGCCGACCGGGTCACTTGCCCAGGATCTTGATCTCGGAGATTCCGCCCCGGAAGCGGTCCGCCCGCTCCGCCGGCGGCAACGAGGTGAGGCGGATCAGTACGTAGCGCGCCCGGACCGGTTCGAACGTGGTCCGCAGCTTCTCCCCCTTGACCCCTTCGGGAACGAGCTGCCGGCCGAACTCCGAGAGCCCGGTCGGATCGACGGCGCTCTCCGCCGCCGCGGACACCGAGACGGTGTTGCCGCCGCGGTAGAGGTCGATATCGACCCCGGAGACGTTCCGTACGGAACCGAGGTCGACGATGATGCCGCTCCCCAGGGACCGCTGGGGGAGATTGCCGAAGTTCGGATAGTTCTGGTATTCGGGCGTGATCCAGGCCGAGTTCGGGTCGCCGTCGACGGTGTTGGGGACCTGCTTCCGCTGGATCGAGGAGCCGTTGGGCTTGAACTCCCCGACATGGGCGACGGCCAGCGGGTCGGCGGGCGGAGCGGGCTTCTCGTCCCCGCCCTGGCGCGGGGCCTCGGTGGCGGGCCCGGAGTCCTTGGTGCGGTCGAGCAGCTTCTCCGAGATCTGCCAGCTGCCCACGCCCAGGGCGGCGATCAGCAGTGCCGCGGCGGTCCACTTCAGGGCCTTGCCCGCCCGGCTCTCCATCGGCGGCGGCGGAACCGGCACCGGACGGGTGGGGGCCGGGGCTCCGGGCAGCCCGGAACCGGGGCGGCCGTAGCTGCCCTGCTGATAGGTGGTGCGCTGATACTCCGGCGGGGCGGCGAAGGCGGGCTCCGGGGGGCGGATCCGGGGCATCTCCGCCACGGCCTTCGCCAGCTCCTCCGGAGTGGTGCAGGGCGGCTCCTGGCGGGAGGCCGTGGCGCCGTCGTTGACCAGGGCGCGCATGGACAGCTCGGAGAGCCCCCGGTGGACCCCGGCCCGTACCTGGTCCGGCGGCAGCAGCCCGACGCCCTTGGGCAGTCCGGAGAGCCCGTGGGCGTCGTTCTCGTACGGCCAGCGCTGGGTGAGGGCGGCGTACAGCAGGGCGCCGATGGCCTCGGTGTCGGTGCGCTGCGGGCGTTCGGCGGTGATGCCGCGCAGGGCGGCGTTCACGGCGAGCCCGCGGACGCGGTACTGGCCGGTGGAGGTCCGCAGGATCGCGGAGGGGGTGAGCTTGAGGTGGGCCAGCCCCTCGCGATGGGCGGCCGCCATGGCCTGCGAGAGCTGGTCGACGAGCCGGTACGCCTCGTGCGGCTCCAGCGGGCCCATGGCCAGCAGGGTGGTCAGTTCGGTGGCGTCCGGCAGCCACTCGTGGACGACGTAGACGAGGTCGTTCTCCTCGACGGCGTCGAGGACCATCACGAACCGGGTGTCCCCCAGCAGCGCCGCGGAGCGGGCGGCGGCCAGTACGGACCGGGCCCGGGAGTGGTCGGCGGGCAGTACGTGAACCCCCACCGCCCGGCGCAGCTTCTCGTCCACGGCACGCCAGCTGCTGAAACCGTCCAGACGGGTGATGCACTCCTCCAGGCGGTACCGCTTGGCGAGTTTATGACCGCTGTGCAGCTCGGGCGCGGGGGCCGCGGCCCCCTGCCCGGCCGGGGTGTCGCCGTCCCGGGCGTCCTCGTTCTCGGGGGCGACGGGCAACTCGGCCGTCGCCTCGGATGCGGCAGCTCCGTCGGCCGCGGCCTGCTCCGCCTGAGCGGTCGGCGGTTCGTCCCCGCCGTTGTCGGCCACGTCGACGGCAGCCGTGCTACGTTCCGCCACCGTCGTTCCTGCCTCCCCATCCGATGCGCCTCACCAACAGCCATGCCAATTGTGCCCACAGACCGCTGCTATGCACGACACGCGGTCCCCGGCGATGGTTGTGCGGGGATCCGCGTCAGCGCCCGAGCCAGCCCCGCACCATGCCGACGATCGAGTTCAGTTCCTCGATCCGCATCCGCTTGGCGGCCAGGAAGAACACCACACCGAGGACCGCGCCGCCGCCGACGAGGGCGGCCAGGGAGCCGCTCGCCCCGTTGCCCAGGAGCTTGATGATGCCGAAGGCCGCGCCGCCGCCGAGGATCGCGGCGGGCAGCGAGGCGATGCAGAGCCGGGTGTAGGTCCGCATCACATGGGCGCCGTCCAGATCGCCGCCGAGCCGCTTGCGCAGCCTGCTCCAGGCGACCCCCACGCCGATCATGTACGCCAGTCCGTAGGAGGCGGCCATTCCGACGACGGCCCAGCGGGCGGGCAGGACGAGGAAGCTGATTCCGGCGGCGCTCGCGTTGATCACGGCGACGATCACGGTGTTGTAGAAGGGCGTCCGGGTGTCCTCGTAGGCGTAGAAACCGCGGAGGACGACGTACTGCACGGAGTAGGGAATCAGTCCGAGGCCGAAGGCCATCAGGGTGAAACCGATGTTCCGGGCGCCCTCGGCACCCGATCCGGCGTACATCAGGCCCGCCATCGGCACACCGAGGGCCAGGAAGGCGAAGGCCGAGGGCACGATGGCGACGGCCGAGGTGCGCAGCCCGTAGGAGATGTCGTCCCGGACGGCGGCGGCGTCGCCGTCGTGGGCCGAGCGGGAGATCCTGGGCAGTACGGCGGTCATCACCGAGACGGTGATGATGGCCTGCGGCAGCTGCCAGAGCAGCAGGGCGAAGTTGTAGGCGGTGATACCGGTACCGGTAAAGCCGTGCTTCTCGGCGGTGGCTCCGGCGGAGGTCGCCAGCTGGGTGACGACGATCATGCCGAGCTGGTTGGCGAGGACGAAGAAGAGCGTCCACTTCGCCAGCTTGGCCGCCTTGCCGAGGCCGTGGCCGCGCCAGTCGAACCGCAGCCTCATCCGGAAGCCGGCGTCCCGCAGATAGGGCAGCATCGCCAGGGCCTGGACGACCAGTCCGAGCATGGTGCCCAGACCCAGCAGCCGGATGCCCTCGGGGGTGATCGTGGTGGTGTTGACCCCGGAGGTGGTGAAGCTGCCGAAGGCCCAGATGAAGGCGCCGAACGAGGCGATGATGACGACGTTGTTGAGGACCGGGGTCCACATCATCGCGCCGAACCGGCCCCGGGCGTTGAGGATCTGCCCGAGCACCACATGGAGACCCATGAAGAAGATGGTGGGGATGCAGTAGCGGGCGAAGGCGACGGCCACCTCCTTCTTCTGCGGGTCGGAGGCGATCGTCGGCGACATCATGGTGACGAGCATCGGCGCGGCCACGACACAGAGCACGGTGACCCCGGCCAGCAGGACCACCACGAGGGTGAGCAGCCGGTTGGCGTACGCCTCGCCGCCGTCCTCGTCGTTCTTCATCGCCCGGACCAACTGGGGGATGAAGACCGCGTTCAGCGCGCCGCCGCCGACCAGGACGTAGATCATCGTCGGCAGGACGTTGGCGACCTGGTAGGTGTCGCTGAGGACGCCGACACCGATCGCCCCGGCCATCACCAGATTGCGGAGGAAGCCGGTGAGCCGGGAGACGATCGTGCCCGCGGCCATCACGGCGCTCGACTTCGCCAGGCTGGACACCCGGCCGCCGGAGCGCTTGGGCTCGGCGGGGGCGGGCAGCGGCTCCGGCGCGGGCGCGGGCACGCTCCGGCCGCCGCCGCCCTGCTGGTCGCGGAAGAGATGGGCGAAGGCGTCCTGCTGGGGCCGTTCGTCGGCCGCGTTGGTGACCAGGTCGTCGACCCCGGTGTACTGGGTGGTCCGGGCGTCGTCGCCGTACGGCAGATGGCGGGAGGGGCCCTCGGGCTCCGGCGGCGGGGTGTGCGCCCAGACCCGGGGGTCGGGGGCGTGCTGCGGGGTCGGGGGCTGCTGGTAGAGCGGCTGCTGGTCGGGGTAGGTGCCGGGGGGCGGCGGCGGGTGGGCGGCCCGGTCGTAGAGCGCCTCGGCCACCGGGTCCTGGGCCGAGAGGTCCTGGGCCCGGTAGGGGTCCGGGGCGTAGGCGTCGCGCAGATACGGGTCCTGCTGGGCCTGGTGGTAGGAGATCTGCTGGGTCGCGTCGTAGCCGCCGTGCTGCTGGGCCGGGTCGTATCCGGGGTGCTGCTGCGCGGGGTCGTACGGGTACGGCTCCGGCTGCTGCTGGTAGGCGGGGTCGTAGCCGTACGGGTGCTGGGCCGGGTCGTAGGCGTACGGGGGCTGCGGCGGTGGCGGCTGGCCCGCCGGATCCATCCCGGCGCCCTGACCGCGGTCACCGTCGTACGGCGCGTTCATTGCAACCCCACCTCATCGTCCCCGGCCGGTGGCCACGACATCGCTCAACGGTCCACTTTCTCACCCGCGCCCGACCGGTCGCCGCTTTCCCGGCCGGTGTCCGGTGTCGGGTCACTCGGCTGCCCGGGGTCGACGCCGTCGGTACCGGCCCCGGGCGGCGGGGTTCCGTCCGCCGGGGAGTCCCCGGCGGAACCGCCGCCGGTGCCGTCGGCCGGGGTGTCGCGGGCCGCCGCGCGCTTGCGCTGGGTGTACATCCGGACCCCGGCGAGCACCAGGAGCAGCACGCCTCCCGCGATGACCAGCAGGACCGTGGGGGTGGCTTCGGAGACCTTGACCGTGAACTGCATCGCGGGCCCGTACGCGGTGCCGTCCTCGGTGTAGAGCTGGGCCGTCATCCGGACCTGGCCGTTGGCATTGGCCTTGGCGTCGAACTTCACCGACTGGCTGTGGCCGCCCTTGATCTCGATCGGGCGCTCGGCGACGCCCTTGTCGTCGAGGCTGAGCCGGGCGCCGTTGTCGGAGCTGAGCCGGAGCACCAGGTTGTCGACGTTCTGCACCAGCCGGTTCTGGACGGTGACCGGGATGGTGGCGCTGCGGCCGGAGAGGGTGATCTGGGACTTGTCGATCAGCTGTACCTCGCCGACCAGCAGCCCCAGGTTCTGCCGCACCCCGGCGCGGTACTCCTCGGCGGCCCGGGCGTTGCCCCGCCACGAGGTGGACATCTCCCGGTCGATGGCCCGGGAGAACGGCGGCTCCACCCGCGCCGGTTCGGTGAGGATGCCGGTGAAGTCCTTCAGGGTGTCCTGGGTGGCGCGGATCTCCCGGAAGGCCGCCACGGGCAGCTCGCGCGCCCGGAGCCGGTCGGGGTACTGGGAGCCGGACGGCACCCGGCGGTTCGCCCCGCTGTCGGGCTCGGCCTCCGCCGCGGCGATCAGATCCACCGGCTGGGTCCAGCGCTCCCCGGACAGCCCCTGGAGGGCCTTGGCCATGGCCTGGGCCTGGGACGCCGACGGCATCCGCTGGGGGGCGACCACGACATTGCGCGGCCCGGGGGCGTCCTGGAGGGCCACCACCAGGGTCTGGGCGAGGAACCGCTGGACGGCGAGGGTCGACCGGCCCGCGTGCACCATGTCGCCCTCGAACGCCTTCGACAGCCGGGCGTCGGCCACCACCGCCGTCGTACCGCCGCCGATCGGGCGGGGGGCCGAGACCGTGTACGGCAGATCGTCGCCGAGGCTGTCGCCGCGGGTGATCACATGGTCGGCGCCGGCCGAGGTGGCGACGTTCACGATCGAGGAGTCGATCGCCCCTTCGACCGGCCAGGCGAAGTCGAGGGACGGCTTGACGTGCAGAATCGTCTCCACGGTCCGGCCCGCGACCTCGGTGGCGGCCTGGAGCCGGCTCAGCGTGCCGGAGACCTGGGTACCGCGGTGCGCCAGGGACGCCAGATCGGGGTCGGCGTACGGCAGGGCGACGACCTTGCGGTCTTGTACGGCGGTCTGGAGGGCGTTGATCCACTGATTGGCCAGCGCCTGGTTCCGGCCCGGTACGGTCCCCCCGCCGTCCTTGCCCGCCCGGTCGCTCTTGACCCGGTAGTTGCCGGTCATGGCGTCCACACTGGCCAGCAGATCGGGGTCGATCACCCAGGTGACCGGCAGCTCCCGGCCCAGCGAGACCATCTGTCCGAGCCGCCCCCCGGGGGCGATCTCCTTGGCCAGCGTCTCGTCCTCGAAGACCGGGGTCCGCTGCTCGTCCGAGCCGATCTCGGAGGTCAGATGCGTGGAGGAGACCAGCGGCCAGAGATAGGTGAGCCGGGTCTTGGTTCCCAGGGCTTCGGGCTGCCAGGGCAGAAAGGTCCGCTCGATGCCCAGTACCTGCTCGTAGGAGCCGCCCTCGCGGCCGGAGAGGCTGACCCCCAGCTGGTAGACCCCGCCGTCGCCCAGCTCCAGCTTTTCCACCGGGACGGAGAGTGTGAAGTCCCGGCTGATGCCCGGGGCCAGCGACGGCAGCTTGACGGTGAAGTCGTCGCCCAGGGACCGGCCGTCGGCGCCGGGCTCGTAACCGCCCCGCTTGGCGACCCGGTCGATGGCGGTCCGGCTGGTCAGCCGCTGCCCCACCCGGAGGTCGATCTCCGGTTCGGTGATCCGCCGCTTGCCCTTGTTCACCACCGTGCCGGAGACCTTCAGGGTCCCGTCCGCCTCCGGCACGGCCGGAGTGAGTGTGGTGAGAGTCACATCGACGGTGGAGGCTTCCGAGGCCGCCGGAGCGGCCGCGGCGGGGGTCGCCAGCGGCCCCAGCAGCCCGGCGATCAAAGGGGTGGCGGCCAGCGGCAGCGCCGCGCGGCGCAGCCACCGGCGGGCGGGCGAAGGGGTCGTCCTCCGGAAGTCTGCCGCCTCGGCCACGCGCTCGTCCGTCCCTCGTCGTCTGTTGCCGTCAGGTCGCTGTCGCTCATTGCGTCCACGCATGGTAACGAGGTGCGCCGGGCCTGAGTGCCGCGGTCCGCCTGACATGATCGTCCGGCTATTCCGGGAGACCCCCGCGGGTCGGGGGACGTAACCTTCTCTGTTGTGCCGAACGCCAATGAAGACACCCCTTCCGCACTGAGTCAGGTGCAACGCCGCGCGGTGACGGAGCTACTGCGGGTAGCCCCCGTCGCGGACGATCTCGCCCACCGCTTCCGGGCCGCGGGTTTCCGCCTCGCCCTGGTCGGCGGCTCGGTCCGGGACGCACTGCTCGGCCGGCTCGGCAATGATCTCGACTTCACCACCGATGCCCGCCCCGAGGACGTGCTCGCCGTCGTCCGGCCCTGGGCCGACTCGGTCTGGGACGTCGGTATCGCCTTCGGCACCGTCGGGGCGCAGAAGTCCGGCTACCAGATCGAGATCACCACCTACCGCTCCGAGGCGTACGACCGGACGTCGCGCAAGCCCGAGGTCTCGTACGGCGACTCCATCGAGGAGGACCTGGTCCGCCGGGACTTCACGGTGAACGCGATGGCCGTCGCGCTCCCCGAGAAGGAGTTCATCGACCCGCACCACGGTCTGGAGGACCTCGCGGCCAGGGTGCTGCGTACCCCCGGCACCCCCGAGGCGTCCTTCTCGGACGATCCGCTGCGGATGATGCGGGCCGCCCGGTTCTCGGCCCAGCTCGACTTCGCCGTGGCCCCCGAGGTCGTCGCCGCGATGACGGAGATGTCCGGGCGGATCGGGATCGTCTCCGCCGAACGGGTCCGGGACGAGCTGAACAAGCTGGTGCTCTCGGCCCACCCCCGGCAGGGGCTGGCCCTGCTCGTCGACTCCGGCCTGGCCGACCACGTCCTGCCCGAGCTGCCCGCCCTGCGGCTGGAGAGCGATGAGCACCACCGGCACAAGGACGTCTACGAGCACTCCCTGACCGTGCTGGAGCAGGCGATCGATCTGGAGGAGGACGGACCGGACCTGGTGCTCCGGCTCTCGGCCCTGCTCCATGACATCGGCAAGCCGCGGACCCGCCGGTTCGAGAAGGACGGCCGGGTCTCCTTCCACCACCACGAGGTGGTGGGCGCGAAGATGACCAAGAAGCGGATGACGGCGCTCAAGTACTCCAATGAGCTGGTCCGGGACGTCTCCCGGCTGGTGGAGCTGCATCTGCGGTTCCACGGGTACGGGGACGGCGAGTGGACCGACTCCGCGGTACGCCGTTACGTCCGGGACTCCGGACCGCTGCTCACCCGGCTGCACAAGCTGACCCGCTCGGACTGCACCACCCGGAACAAGCGCAAGGCCGCCGCGCTCTCCCGGACGTACGACGGTCTGGAGGAGCGGATCGCCCAGCTCCAGCAGCAGGAGGAGCTGGACGCCATCCGGCCCGATCTCAACGGCAACCAGATCCAGGAGATCCTCGGGATCGGACCGGGGCCCGCGATCGGCAAGGCGTATGCCCATCTCCTGGAGCTGCGGCTGGAGAACGGGCCGATGGAGTACGACGACGCCGTCGCGGCGCTCAAGGAGTGGTGGGCCGCGCAGAGCTGAACCGAGGCGGTCGGGCGGGGGCATGTTTCACGTGAAACATGCCCCCGCTTCGTTGCTCGGTGCTCTCCAGGGGCGGGCGATGTTTCACGTGAAACATCGCCCGTTTCTTATCGTCCGCTGAGCCTGCCGTGCCTGCTGTGGGGCCGCGGTCCTCAGCCCGTGGGGCCGGTTCCGGCCCCTGTGGTCTCCGCCGGGTGCGGGCCGGGGTCGCGGCGGTGCCAGTGCCGGAGCGTCAGGGCGATCCCCGCGTAGATCACGGCCACCAGCACCACCAGGACGACCGAGCGGCCGTCCGGCGGCAGTATCAGGGCGGCGACGCCCGCCGCCCCGACGAAGGAGACATTGAAGAGGACGTCGTAGAAGGAGAAGGTCCGGCCCCGGTAGGCGTCGTCCACCGAGGTCTGGACGACGGTATCGGTGGTGATCTTCGTGCCCTGGGTGACCAGCCCCAGGACGAAGGCTGCGACCAGTATCGGGCCGGGGGCGAAGAAGAGTCCGAGCGCCGGGACGAGTACGGCGGCCGTCGCCGCACAGCAGACCATCCAGCCGTACGGGCCCAGCCGTCCGATGGTCCACGGGGTGATCAGGGCCGCGACCAGGAAGCCCGCCCCGGAGACGGCGACCGCGACCCCGAGCAGGGCGAGTCCGTCCCGCTCGTCCTCGTACCAGGCGTACCGGCAGAGCATCAGCACCATCACCAGCAGCGCGCCGTAGCAGAACCGCATCAGGGTCATCGCGGTCAGCGCCCGGGCCGCTGCCGGGCGCCGGGCGAGATGGCGTACCCCCGAGACCAGCCCGCGGGCCGTGGAGGCGACGGCGCTCAGCAGCCCGGGCCGGACCCGGTCCGGATCGGGTCCGAGCAGCTCCCGGCCCATCCGCAGCGACGCCAGGGCGGCACAGAGATAGAGGGCCGCGCCCAGCAGCACCACGGCGGCGTCGGAGTCGTCCGCGATCAGCCGTACCGCGAAGGCCAGACCGCCGCCCGCGGTGGCGGCCAGGGTGCCCGCCGTCGGCGAGAGGGAGTTGGCGATCACCAGCCGGTCGTCGTCGACGACCCGGGGCAGCGAGGCGGAGAGCCCGGCCAGTACGAACCGGTTGATGGCGGTGACGGAGAGCGCCGAGACATAGAACAGCCAGTCCGGGACGGAGGCCAGGATCAGCAGGGCGGTACCGCAGGCCAGCAGGGCCCGCAGCAGATTGCCGTAGAGCAGGACCTGACGGCGTCGCCAGCGGTCCAGCAGCACCCCGGCGAAGGGGCCGATCAGTGAGTACGGCAGCAGCAGGACGGCCATGGCCGAGGCGATGGCGGCGGGCGAGGTCTGCTTCTCGGGGGAGAAGACCACATACGCGGCGAGCGCCACCTGGTAGACACCGTCCGCCGACTGGGAGAGCAGGCGGACCGTCAGCAGCCGGCGGAAGCCGGTCAGGCGCAGGAGTACGCGCAGATCACGTACGACGGGCATGCGGACAAGAGTCACACATGAGCCCCGCGGGAACGCGGAGGGCCCCCGGTGATCACCGGGGGCCCTCCGCGCGGACCCGGCCGACGCACGGCCGGGCCCGGGACGGGATCAGCTCTCGACCTCGCCCTTGATGAACTTCTCGACGTTCTCACGGGCCTCGTCGTCGAAGTACTGGACCGGCGGGCTCTTCATGAAGTAGCTGCTCGCCGAGAGGATCGGGCCACCGATCCCGCGGTCCTTGGCGATCTTGGCGGCGCGCAGCGCGTCGATGATGACACCGGCCGAGTTCGGGGAGTCCCAGACCTCGAGCTTGTACTCCAGGTTCAGCGGGACGTCACCGAAGGCGCGGCCCTCGAGGCGGACGTACGCCCACTTGCGGTCGTCGAGCCAGGCGACGTAGTCGGACGGACCGATGTGGACGTTCTTCTCGCCCAGTTCGCGGTCGGGGATCTGCGAGGTGACGGCCTGCGTCTTGGAGATCTTCTTGGACTCCAGCCGCTCCCGCTCCAGCATGTTCTTGAAGTCCATGTTGCCGCCGACGTTCAGCTGCATCGTGCGGTCGAGGACGACACCGCGGTCCTCGAAGAGCTTCGCCATGACCCGGTGGGTGATGGTGGCGCCGACCTGGGACTTGATGTCGTCGCCGACGATCGGGACCCCGGCCTCGGTGAACTTGTCCGCCCACTCCTTGGTGCCCGCGATGAAGACGGGCAGCGCGTTGACGAACGCCACCTTGGCGTCGATGGCGCACTGCGCGTAGAACTTCGCGGCCGCCTCGGAGCCGACCGGCAGGTAGCAGACCAGCACGTCGACCTGCTTGTCCTTGAGGACCTGGACGACGTCGACCGGGGCCTCGGGGGACTCCTCGATGGTCTCGAGGTAGTACTTGCCCAGACCGTCGAGGGTGTGGCCGCGCTGCACCGTGACACCGGCGTTCGGCACGTCGCAGATCTTGATGGTGTTGTTCTCGCTGGCGCCGATGGCGTCCGCCAGGTCGAGACCGACCTTCTTGGCGTCCACGTCGAAGGCGGCCACGAACTCGACGTCCCGGACGTGGTACTCGCCGAACTGGACGTGCATCAGACCCGGCACCTTGCCGGCCGGGTCGGCGTCCTTGTAGTACTCGACGCCCTGCACCAGCGAGGCGGCGCAGTTGCCCACGCCGACGATGGCTACGCGAACCGAACCCATTCCGGTTGCTCCCTGTGTGATTTCGGTATTCCGGATGAGACCCGCGGACCGCGGGGTCTCAGTTGGCGGTGCCGTCGGACGGATCCGGCGGGGTGGCGGTCCCGGAGGCGCTGCCTCCGGGGTTCTCCGCACTCCCGCGCCGGGGCAGGCCGTCCTCGGACGCCGCGGTGTTCCACCGCCGAGACGAGGAGCCGGGGGAGGAGCGTCGCTGATCCCGTCCCGCCCGCTCGCTCTCGATGAGCTCGTTCAGCCAGCGCACTTCGCGCTCCACGGACTCCATTCCGTGGCGCTGGAGCTCCAGCGTGTAGTCGTCGAGGCGCTCACGGGTGCGGGCGAGGGAGGCGCGCATCTTCTCCAGACGCTCCTCCAGCCGGCTGCGGCGGCCTTCCAGCACCCGCATCCGCACCTCGCGCTCCGTCTGCCCGAAGAAGGCGAACCGAGCCGCGAAGTGCTCGTCCTCCCAGCTGTCGGGGCCGGTGTGCGAGAGCAGCTCCTCGAAGTGTTCTTTCCCTTCCGCGGTCAACCGGTAGACGATCTTGGCGCGCCGCCCTGAGAGTGGAGCGGCCAGGGCGTCGTCGGAAGCGCTTCCCGGTTCCTCGATCAACCAGCCGTTGGCGACCAGCGTCTTGAGGCAGGGGTACAGGGTCCCGTAACTGAAGGCCCGGAAGATCCCCAATGAGGTATTGAGCCGTTTCCGCAGCTCATACCCATGCATCGGGGCTTCACGGAGGAGGCCGAGCACGGCGAACTCAAGAATTCCCGAGCGCCTGCTCACCCTGGCCTCCCTTCGCGCCGTCCCGAGCCCTTGTCTCGTGCTGATGTATCGAGTCGATACATCAGCACGATATGACGGTGAGACGCCCGCGACAAGGGGGGTCGCGGTGAACGGGATCACATCGTCAATTCATCTTGGTCAACTTGCCTGATTTGGGATGAACTTCGGAGTCGGGGGGGTTTTGTTCGTGCGTAGTCTGTGCGGATGCAGACACCGGGAACCACATGACGGCCTCAGCCGTCATCGCCGTGGATGCAGTGCGGACGAGCCCCTCGTGTGGCCGGTCCGTATCCATGTCGGGGGGACCGGAAGTCAAATGCCGCTTCCAGGCGTTTCGCCTGCCCGAGGAGTAGTCGTTCGATGAGCGAGCACCGTCGCAAGCCGCCGCAGCCCGAAGGTGGCGGCAGGGCGGCTGCCAGGCGCGCAGCCCAGCAGCCATCCGGCCGCCGCGCCGTACCCAGTGAGGAGAACGCGCCGTTCTCCCCCACCGTCTCCCATGGTGAGGAACGGCCGTCCTACGGCGGCCGAGCCGAGGCCAGGCGGGCGGCGAAGCGCGGCGGTGGTCGCCGCCGGGTGGAACCCGCCGCCGGTGGTGGCCACGGCGGCCGGGGTGGTGGCCGCCGGGGTACCGGCGGGGCGCACTACGGCGGCGCCGGTGACGGCGGTGGCCCCCGCAAGCGGCGGCTGATCGACTATCCGCGGTACGACAAGGACGGCTGGCGCCGCTGGACTCCCTCCTGGAAGCTGGTCAGCGGGATCGCGCTGAGCTTCCTCGGCCTGCTGATGGGCGCGGCGGCGGTGGCGTACGCCTGGGTGGACGTACCCGACCCGCGCAAGGCGGCCGAGGCCGAGAACAACGTCTACTACTGGGCCGACAACACCCAGATGGCGGCGACCGGCGGCGAGGTCAACCGGCAGAACGTCGGGATCGAGCAGATTCCGCAGCATATGCAGGACGCCGTGAAGTCGGCGGAGAACAAGACCTTCGACGATGACTCGGGGATCGACCCCAAGGGCATCAGCCGGGCGCTGGTGAACATGGCCAAGGGCCAGCAGACCCAGGGCGGCTCGACGATCACCCAGCAGTACGTGAAGAACGCCATGCTCGGCGACCAGTCGCAGACGATCAGCCGTAAGTTCAAGGAACTCTTCATCTCGATCAAGGTCGGCAACGAGATCGAGAAGCCGCAGATCATGTCCGGCTATCTGAACACCTCGTACTTCGGGCGGAACGCCTACGGGATCCAGGCGGCGGCCCGGACCTATCTCGACACCGACGCGTCCAAGCTGACCGTCGCCGAGTCCGCGTTTCTGACCACCCTGCTGAAGGGCGCGACCTACTACGACCCGGCCGGGGCCACCGACCTCGACCCCGCGGCGACCCGGGAGTCCAACCTCAAGCGGGTGACCGACCGCTGGAACTGGGTCCTGGACGAGATGGTCAAGGACGGCCACCTCGACGGGGCGGAGCGGAAGACGCTGAAGTTCCCCAAGGTCGAGGAGCCCTCGAAGCAGGCCAAGCTCGGTGGTCAGATCGGCTATCTGGTCGACCTGGCGAAGGCCAACTTCCTCGCCAACAACAAGGACATCACGGCCAGTGAGCTGGCCCTCGGCGGGTACCACATCCACACGACCTTCGACAAGAAGCTCATCCAGCAGATGGAGGCGTCGGTCAAGAAGGTCTACGAGGAGAACATCGACCCGGAGAAGCGCCCCAAGACCGATACGCACGTCCAGTTCGGCGGCGCTTCGGTGGAGCCCGATACCGGGGCGATCCGGGCGATCTACGGTGGTACCGACGCAACCAAGCACTTCACCAACAACTCCGACAACACCGGTGTCCCGGTGGGGTCGACCTTCAAGCCGTTCGTGCTGGCCGCCGCGATGAAGGACGGTGTCCGCGATCCCGGGGGCGAGCCGGATCAGTCCGCGTCCCAGCGCACCAAGCTCGACCCGGACCGGGCGATCTACAACGGCAAGAACAAGCTGAAGATCAAGAACTATGACGGTTCGATCTGGCGGAACGAGAACGGCGCGGAGTGGCTCCAGGTCAACGACGGTGACGAGGACTACGACAACATCAATCTGCGGCAGGCCATGATCGACTCGGCGAACAGCCCGTTCGTCCAGCTCGGTATGGATATCGGCATTCCGAAGGTCCGGCAGGCCGCCGTCGACTCCGGACTGCTGGAGGGCTCCCTCAACAAGGCGAACGTGCCCTCGTTCTCGCTCGGTATCTCCACCCCCAGCGCCATCCGGATGGCCAGCTCGTACGGCACCTTCGCCTCCGAGGGCAAGCAGCGGGACCCGTACTCGGTGCAGACGGTGAAGAAGAAGGGCCGGGTCATCTATGAGCACAAGGACGACCCGAGGACCGCGTTCGAGCCCGATGTCGCCAACAACGTGACCGACGTCCTGGTGGACGTCGTGAAGAAGGGCACCGGTAAGAACGCCAGGGTCCCGGGCCACCAGGTGGCGGGCAAGACCGGTACGACCGACGGCAACATGTCCGCCTGGTTCGTCGGCTACACCCCGCATCTGGCCACCGCGATCGACATGTACCGGCTGGACGACGACGCCAAGAACACCAAGCGGGAATTCCTCAAGATGTTCGGCACCGGCGGCGAGGACAAGATCCACGGCTCGTCGTTCCCGTCCGAAGTCTTCGCCGACTACATGACCAAGGCCCTCAAGAACAAGAAGGCCATCGCCTTCCCGCCCGCGTCCCCGGTCGGCGAGGCGTACTGGGGCGGTGGAGCCTCCAGCCCGCCGCCGTCGAAGTCGAAGGAACCCTCGCAGGAGGAGTCGTCGCAGCAGCCGACCGACGAAGAGTCCGAGTCGAAGAAGCCCGAGTCCCCGGCCTCGAGCAGCAGCTCCCCCGGCCCGACGGCCTCCTGCAACCCGTGGGAGGACTGGAGCTGCGGCACCAATAACGGCGGCAACGACAACGCCGGGAACGGCAACGGTGCCAATGGCACCAACAACAACGGTGGCTCCGGCAACGGAGGCAACGGTGCCAACGGCGCCAACAACAACGGTGGCTCCGGCAACGCGGGCAACGGTGCCAACGGGGCCAACAACAACGGTGGCTCCGGCACCAACAACGGCGGCGCCGACGGCGGCAGCGACGGTGGCGGGATGATCGCGGGGCGCCGGGAGTAGCGCCCCCGCCCGTACCCCCGCATCCCCACGAGGGCCGCGGCATCCGGTACCGCGGTCGTGTCCCGGACACGACCGCCGCCCGGATCCCGCGGCCCTCGTGGCGTACCACGGCGGTACGGCAGGATGTGCACCATGCCCAGCGCAGAAGAGACGACCGTGCCCCGGGACGACCGGAGGGACGGCCGTCCCGCCGACCGCCACGACGACCGGCCGGACGTCCGGCCCACCCGCCGCGACCCGGTCGCGGCGGCCGGCAGCGAACTGATCGGAGGCCCGGCGGGCCGCTGGGCGCTCCGGGTCCGCGGCGGCTATCTCACCCCCGTCCGGGTGATCGCGCTGACCGCCATCGGGATGTTCGCCCTCGGTATGGCGCAGAAGATGCCCTGCTACGAATGGGCCTGGTTCCGGGGCGTCAGCTCGCAGTACACCCGCGCCTGCTACTCGGACATCCCGCATCTCTTCGTGGGCCGGGGCTTCTCCGACGGGCTGACCCCCTACTTCGACCGGCTCCCCGGCGATATGGAGTATCTGGAATATCCGGTCCTGACCGGCCTCTTCATGCAGATCGCCGCCTGGCTCACTCCCTCCGGCGGCTCGCTCCAGGAACAGCAGCAGCTCTACTGGGCGGCCAACTCCGCGATGCTGATGATCTGCGCGGTGATCATCGCGGTCTGTGTCTCCCGGACCCACCGCCGCCGCCCCTGGGACGCCCTGCTGGTCGCGCTGGCGCCCGCCTTCGCCCTTACCGCCACGATCAACTGGGATCTGCTCGCGGTCGCCCTCACGGCCGCCGCGATGCTGATGTGGTCCCGGGGCCGGGCCCTGGCCTTCGGCGTACTGATCGGTCTCGCCACCGCCGCCAAGCTGTACGCCGTCTTCCTGCTCGGCCCGCTGCTGGTGCTCTGCTGGCGGGCCGGGAAATGGCGGGAGTACGGCACCGCGGTCCTGGGCGCCGCCGCCGCCTGGCTGGTCGCCAACGCCTATGTGATGTGGCGGGCGCCCGAGGGCTGGCGGAAGTTCTACACCTTCAACCAGGAGCGGGACATCGACTTCGGCTCCTTCTGGATGATCCTCGTCCAGCGGTTCGACGCCGTGATCACCCCCGACGAGGTCAACCGCTACTCCCTGCTGCTGGCCGTACTGGCCTGTGCCGGGATCGGCTGGCTGATCCTCGCCGCGCCCCGCAGGCCGCGCTTCGCCCAGGTCGCCTTCCTGGTCGTCGCGGTCTTCATCCTGACCAACAAGGTCTACTCGCCGCAGTACGTCCTCTGGCTCGTCCCGCTCGCCGTCCTGGCCCGGCCCCGCTGGCGGGACTTCCTGATCTGGCAGGCGTGTGAGGTCGGGTACTTCATCGGCATCTGGATGTACCTCGCCTACACCACCAGCGGTGACGCCCGGCAGGGCCTGCCGCCCGAGGGGTACCACCTGGCGATCGCCCTGCATCTGCTGGGCACGCTCTACCTCTGCGCGGTGGTGGTCCGGGACGTGCTGCGGCCCGAGCGGGACGTCGTACGGCAGGACGGCTCCGACGACCCCTCCGGCGGGGTGCTCGACCGGGCGGAGGACGTCTTCGTCCTGGGCCGTACGGAGCCGCTGGACGACGCGTACGACGACGAACCGGAGGGCGTGAAGGTGCGCTGGGGGGCGTACGGGGACGAGCCCGAAAAAGACGGGCGCCCCGGGCGCCGTGACGACGCGCCGGAGCGCCCGGAAGGTCTCTGACCGCTCCCCGGTACCGGGAAGGTCAGCGCTGAGCGCTCAGCGTTCGACGAGCCGGTCGAACTGGGTCGTGGTGTGGCGCAGATGCGCCACCAGCTCATCGCCGACCTGCGGCTCCTGCGCGTCCGACGGCACGAACAGGATCGACACCTGCATATGCGGCGGCTCGGCGAACCAGCGCTGCTTGCCCGCCCAGACGAACGGCGACAGATTGCGGTTGACGGTCGCCAGACCCGCCCGCGCCACGCCCTTGGCCCGCGGCATCATGCCGTGCAGCGCCTTGGGCGCCTCCAAGCCGACGCCGTGGGAGGTGCCCCCGGCGACGACGACCAGCCAGCCGTCGGACGCCACCTTCTGCTGGCGGTAGCCGAACCGGTCACCCTTGGCGACCGGGGTGACGTCGAGTACGGAGCCCCGGTACTCGGTGGAGTCGTGGTCGCCGAGCCAGAGCCGGGTGCCGATCCGGGCCCGGAAGCGGGTCTGCGGGAACTGCTGGCGCAGCCGGGCCAGCTCCTCGGCGCGCAGATGGCTGACGAACATGGTGTGCAGCGGCAGCCGGGCGGTCCGCAGCCGGTCCATCCAGCCGATGACCTCCTCGACGGCGTCCGAGCCGTCGGTACGGTCCAGCGGCAGATGGATCGCGAAGCCCTCCAGCCGGACGTCGTCGATGGCCGTGGCCAGCCGGGGCAGATCCTGCTCGGAGACGCCGTGGCGCTTCATCGTGCTCATGCACTCGATCACGACCCGGGCGCCGACCAGGGCGTACACCCCGTCGACCGAGGAGACGGAGCGGATCACCCGGTCCGGCAGCGGAACGGGCTCCTCGCCCCGGCGGAAGGGGGTGAGGACCAGCAGATCACCGCTGAACCAGTCCTTGATCCGGGCCGCCTCGTAGGTGGTGCCGACGGCCAGCATGTCGGAGCCGAACCGGGTCGCCTCCTCCGCCAGCCGCTCGTGGCCGAAGCCGTAGCCGTTGCCCTTGCAGACCGGGACGAGCCCCGGGAACTGGTCGGTCACCGACTTCTGGTGCGCCCGCCAGCGATTGGTGTCGACGTACAGGGAGAGCGCCATGGCCGGCCCGGAACCTTTCTGGTGGCTGCGGTGGATCGAAGATGTGGACGAGAACGGGGAGAACGTACGAAGGTACGAGGTTACGTGGTGGGGGCCGCCGGGCCGGG
Organism: Streptomyces sp. NPDC020875; assembly: GCF_040641415.1. Taxonomy (NCBI): domain Bacteria; kingdom Bacillati; phylum Actinomycetota; class Actinomycetes; order Kitasatosporales; family Streptomycetaceae; genus Streptomyces; species Streptomyces sp. NPDC020875. The sequence continues at coordinate 71,558 of NZ_JBFADP010000003.1, forward strand.
AATCGCCCGGGTCCGGCGGCGGTCGGGCCCGGGGTCAGCGGCGCGACATATACATGTCGAGGGCCTTGTGCAGCAGCTTGTTCAGCGGGAAGTCCCACTCGCCGACGTACTCGACGGCCTCGCCGCCGGTACCGACCTTGAACTGGATCAGACCGAAGAGATGGTCGGTCTCGTCCAGGGAGTCGCTGATGCCGCGAAGGTCGTAGACGGTGGCGCCCATGGCGTACGCGTCGCGGAGCATCCGCCACTGCATCGCGTTGGAGGGCCGGACCTCACGGCCGATGTTGTCCGAGGCACCGTAGGAGTACCAGACGTGGCCGCCGACGACGAGCATCGTGGCCGCGGAGAGGTTGACGCCGTTGTGCCGGGCGAAATAGAGGCGCATGCGGTTGGGGTCCTCGTTGTTGAGGACGGTCCACATCCGCTGGAAGTACGAGAGGGGGCGCGGGCGGAACCGGTCGCGGACCGCGGTGATCTCGTAGAGCCGCTGCCACTCCTCCAGGTCGTAGTAGCCGCCCTGGACGACCTCGACCCCGGCCTTCTCGGCCTTCTTGATGTTCCGGCGCCACAGCTGGTTGAAGCCCTTGAGGACATCGTCGAGGGAACGGTTGGCCAGCGGCACCTGGTAGACGTAGCGGGGCTGGACGTCACCGAATCCGGCGCCGCCGTCCTCGCCCTGCTGCCAGCCCATCTTCCGCAGCCGGTCGGCGACCTCGAAGGCCCGCGGCTCGATATGGGTGGCCTCGACGTCCCGCAGCCGCTTGACGTCCGGGTCCTGGATACCGGCCTTGATCGCGGGAGCGTCCCAGCGGCGGATCACCACCGGCGGGCCCATCTTCACCGAGAAGGCGCCCTGCTGCTTCAGATGGGCGAGCATCGGCTGCAGCCAGTCGTCCAGATTGGGGGCGTACCAGTTGATCACCGGGCCCTCGGGCAGATAGGCGAGATACCGCTTGATCTTGGGCAGCTGGCGGTAGAGGACCAGACCGGCGCCGACCAGCTGACCCGACTTGTCGAACCAGCCCAGGTTCTCCGAGCGCCACTCGGTCTTCACATCCGACCACGCGGGGACCTGGCAGTGGCTTGCCGACGGCAGGGACTGGATGTACGCCAGATGCTGCTCGCGGCTGATGGTCCTCAGGGTCAGGCTCATATGGGGCGCTCCTCGGCAGGTGTGTCCCCATGGGTCAGGGGCTCCGGCTCTCGCGCCGAAAGCCTACTGGGCGGGGGCGGTGCCCCGAATGGCCGCGTTCGATCAGGCTGTTCGCCGCGGCCGCACACCTGCCGGGGAGCGCCTTCGGTCAGCCGACGACCCCGCCGAAGAGACCGCCGTGGGCCAGGCCCAGATAGAAGCCCGCGGCCGACGCGCCCAGGCCGAGGACCAGGACGAAGCGCTCACGCGTCGTCTCGGAGATGAACTGTCCGTAGGCACCCGTGAGGATGCCGATCAGCCCGGTCCACGAGCTGAGGAGATGGAGCCCCGGGAACCAGGACGACACAAAGGCCAGGACACCGAGTACCAGCGTCACGCCGGCCAGGGTGTCCTGCAGGGGATGGGGCTTGCCGTCCGTGGCGAAGAGGGATGTCTGACGTCGCGCTGCCTGGGCCATATGGCACCTCCTGGCGTTGCCGCGCGCGGCGCATCGTAGTGCCGCGCACACCCGATGTGTACAGATTGCGCCCGGCGGGCACCGGATTTCAACCGGAAGCGCCCGGGCGGGTACTCTGTACGGTCTGCACCGGTGTCTGCCCAGGCCACGGGCCGATCCCGCCGCTCAGGCCGGTGAATGTCAGTGGGCCCTGGTTTACTCGACACCGTTGCATCACGCATCACGACCCTCCTGCCACGGAACGACCGTGGCCGCCGAGTCCAAAGGAGGTGGGTTCCACATGCGTCACTACGAGGTGATGGTCATCCTCGACCCCGATCTGGAGGAGCGCGCCGTCGCCCCCCTGATCGAGAACTTCCTCTCCGTTGTCCGTGAGGCCAACGGAAAGGTCGAGAAGGTCGACACCTGGGGCCGTCGTCGTCTCTCGTACGAGATCAAGAAGAAGCCCGAGGGCATCTACTCGGTCATCGACCTGCAGGCCGAGCCTGCGGTCGTCAAGGAGCTCGACCGCCAGATGAACCTGAACGAGTCGGTCCTCCGGACCAAGGTCCTCCGCCCCGAGACCCACTGAGCATCCGCTCAGAGGTCATCGGGTCCGAGTAGCAGCAAGCAGCCAAGCAATCCCCGCCGAGAGGTTCACCCATGGCAGGCGAGACCGTCATCACGGTCGTCGGCAATCTCGTCGACGACCCCGAGCTGCGCTTCACCAACTCCGGTGCGGCGGTCGCGAAGTTCCGTGTCGCGTCCACCCCGCGCACCTTCGACAAGCAGACCAATGAGTGGAAGGACGGCGAGAGCCTGTTCCTGACCTGCTCGGTCTGGCGGCAGGCGGCGGAGAACGTCGCCGAGTCGCTCCAGCGCGGCATGCGTGTCGTCGTGCAGGGCCGTCTGAAGCAGCGGTCCTACGAGGACCGCGAAGGTGTGAAGCGCACGGTCTACGAGCTGGACGTCGAGGAAGTCGGCCCCAGCCTCCGGAACGCCACGGCCAAGGTCACCAAGACCACGGGTCGCGGCGGCCAGGGCGGCTACGGCGGCGGCCAGCAGGGTGGCGGCAACTGGGGCTCCGGCCCCGGCGGCCAGCAGCAGGGCGGCGGGGCTCCCGCCGACGACCCCTGGGCCACCGGCGCGCCGTCCGGCGGCGGGCAGCAGCAAGGTGGAGGCGGCGGAGGCGGCTGGGGCGGAAGCTCCGGCGGTTCCTCCGGCGGCTCCGGCGGCGGCTACTCGGACGAACCCCCCTTCTAGGACCCTCCGGGGATCCCTGGGGGAGTTCGTCAACCCCACTTCTTGATCACACAGGAGAATCACCATGGCGAAGCCGCCTGTGCGCAAGCCTAAGAAGAAGGTCTGCGCATTCTGCAAGGACAAGACCGCTTACGTGGACTACAAGGACACGAACATGCTGCGGAAGTACATTTCCGACCGCGGCAAGATCCGTGCCCGCCGCGTGACCGGCAACTGCACGCAGCACCAGCGTGACGTCGCCACGGCCGTGAAGAACAGCCGTGAGATGGCGCTGCTGCCCTACACGTCCACCGCGCGATAAGGGAAGGGTGACATCACTATGAAGATCATCCTCACCCAGGAGGTCTCCGGCCTCGGTGCCGCGGGAGACGTCGTCGAGGTCAAGGACGGATACGCTCGCAACTACCTGGTCCCGCGCGGTTTCGCGATCCGCTGGACCAAGGGCGGCGAGAAGGACGTGGCGCAGATCCGCCGCGCCCGCAAGATCCACGAGATCGCGACCATCGAGCAGGCCAACGAGGTCAAGGCGAAGCTGGAGGCCGTCAAGGTCCGTCTGGCCGTTCGCTCCGGCGACGCCGGCCGCCTCTTCGGCTCGGTGACCCCGGCCGACGTCGCTTCGGCGATCAAGACCGCGGGTGGCCCGGAGGTCGACAAGCGCCGGGTCGAGCTCGGTGCGCCGATCAAGACCCTGGGCTCGCACCAGGTCTCCGTGCGTCTGCACCCCGAGGTCGACGCCAAGCTCGGTATCGAGGTCGTCGCCGCCTGACGGGCTGCGCTCGACTGAGCTGACAAAGGGCCGTATCCCCAGGGATACGGCCCTTTGCGCTGCCCGGGGCCGGGAGCGCGCCGGCGCGGACTGAGGCCGGGCCCGTGTCTCCGGCCCGGGGCGGGCGACGTTTCACGTGAAACATCGGCGCCGGGGCCGGGGGTCCGGAAGCCCGGGGCGCGGTCAGCGGGTGGCGCCGGTGACGATCCAGCGGCCCGAGCGGGTCCGGGTCCAGAGCGTGGCGAGCCGTACGGTCATCATCAGGGTCATCGTCCACCACAGGGCCGTGAGCCCGCCGCCCAGGGCGGGGACCAGCAGGGCCACCGGGGCGAAGAGGGCCAGGGTGACCAGCATGGCCCCGGCGAGATAGGGGCCGTCGCCCGCGCCCATCAGCACACCGTCGAGGACATAGACGACCCCGGCGATCGGCTGGGCGAGCGCGACCACCAGCAGGGCGGGCAGCAGGGCGTCGTGGACGGCCGGGTCGCTGCTGAACAGCGGCAGGAAGAGCGGACTGGTGACGACCAGCAGCACCCCGAGGATCACTCCGGACGCGATGCCCCAGTGCACCATCCGGCGGCAGGCGTCCCGGGCGCCCTCGGTGTCGCCCGCGCCCAGATAGCGGCCGATGATGGCCTGGCCCGCTATGGCGATGGCGTCGAGGGCGAAGGCCATCAGGTTCCACAGGGCGAGCGCGATCTGATGGGCGGCTATGTCGGTGTCCCCGAGCCGGGCGGCGACCGCGGTGGCGATCATCAGTACGGCGCGCAGGGATAGCGTACGGATCAGCAGGGGCACTCCGGCCCGGGCGTTGGCCCGGATCCCGGCGGCATGGGGTCGCAGGGACGCCCGGTGCTTCCGGGCCCCGCGCACCACGACGACGAGATAGGCGGCGGCCATGCCGCACTGGGCGATGACCGTGCCCCAGGCGGAGCCAGCGATGCCGAGTCCGGCGCCGTAGACCAGCAGCACGCTCAGCGCGCCGTTGGCGGTGAAGCCGCCGAGGGCGACATAGAGCGGCGTACGGGTGTCGTGGAGGCCGCGGAGTACGCCGGTGGCGGCGAACACGATCAGCATCGCCGGGATGCCGAGGGCGGAGATCCGCAAGTAGGTGACGGCGTACGGGGCCGCGGTGTCGGAGGCACCGAGGACGTCCACGAGCCAGGGGGCGAGCGGCAGGGTGGCGGCGGTGACCGCGACACCGAGCAGGACGGCGAGCCAGATACCGTCCATGCCCTGGCGGATGGCGCCGGGCAGATCGCCCGCGCCGACCCGGCGGGCGACGGCCGCGGTGGTCGCGTAGGCCAGGAAGACGAAGATGCTGACGGCCGTCAGCAGCAGGGCGGCGGCGATACCGAGACCGGCCAGCTGGGGGGTGCCGAGATGGCCGACGACGGCGCTGTCGACCATGACGAAGAGGGGTTCGGCGACCAGGGCGCCGAAGGCGGGGACGGCGAGGGCGACGATCTCCCGGTCATGGCGCCGCCGCCGGGCTTTCGGTGACGCTGGGGCCTGGGTCATCGGGATAGGTTAATCGTCCACAGGTAATAGATGCAATAGAATCTTGATCCTTACTTGTGCGGAGGGTGACGGCCGATCGCCGGGTTGTTCGTCCCGTTCGTGCTCCAGTCGGGAAACTTTTTCTCCCCCACAGCCGGTGGATGGGAAAAGTGCAGGTCAGGGCGGCTGGGCCGAGCGAGCCCACAGGTTGTCCACAGTGCTGTCCCCCGGTCCGTGCACAGGATCGGGCGGGTTCTCCACAGCATCTGGCCGGTCATCCACATGGCCTGTGGATAACCAGATTGGCTGACGGTGGCGGGCGGCCTAACGTGGACCGTCGCTCGACGCGCCGGAAGCCGGGTCGGGCCACTCGATTTGTCAGTGCCGTGCCGTAGAAAGAAGGGGCACGGCGAGGTCCGCTGCGCGGACGGGAGGAAGGTGGCCCGGGTGAGCATCTCCGAGCCCTTGGACGACCCGTGGGCGGCCGACGGAATCCCCGGCGACCGTCTGCCCGTCTCCCGTTCCCGTCGTGACGACCGCGGCGGTGACCGCGGTGGCGACCGCCGAGGCGGCCGAGGGGGCCGGGACGACCAGCACGACCGCGGCCAGGACGGCGGCTGGGACGGTGGTGGCGGGGGCTTCGAGCGCGTACCGCCCCAGGACCTCGACGCCGAACAGTCCGTACTCGGCGGCATGCTCCTCTCCAAGGACGCCATCGCCGACGTCGTGGAGATCATCAAGGGCCATGACTTCTACCGGCCCGCCCATGAGACGGTCTACACCGCGATCCTCGACCTCTACGCCAAGGGCGAGCCCGCCGACCCGATCACGGTCGCGGCCGAACTGGTCAAACGCGGCGAGATCACCCGGGTCGGCGGGGCGTCCTATCTCCACACCCTGGTCCAGTCGGTGCCGACCGCGGCCAACGCGTCGTACTACGCCGAGATCGTCCACGAGCGGGCGGTACTGCGCCGTCTGGTCGAGGCCGGTACCAAGATCACCCAGATGGGATACGCGGCGGACGGCGACGTCGACGAGATCGTCAACTCCGCCCAGGCCGAGATCTACGCCGTCACCGAGCAGCGGACGAGTGAGGACTACCTCCCCCTCGGCGACATCATGGAGGGCGCGCTCGACGAGATCGAGGCGATCGGCTCCCGCAGCGGTGAGATGACCGGTGTCCCCACCGGCTTCACCGACTTCGACTCGCTCACCAACGGCCTCCACCCCGGCCAGATGATCGTCATCGCCGCCCGTCCCGCGATGGGCAAGGCGCTGGCCCTGGACACCCCGCTGCCCACCCCCGACGGCTGGACCACGATGGGCGCGGTCCGGGTCGGTGACCTGCTGCTCGCCCCTGACGGCAGCCCGAACCGGGTGGTCGCCGCGACCGAGGTGATGACCGGGCGGCCGTGCTTCGAGCTCACCTTCGACGACGGTACGACGGTCGTCGCGGACGCCGACCACCAGTGGGTCACGGAGACCGGCGGGCCCCGCGACGACGCCCCGGCGCCCGGCGGTCCCGAAGGGGCCGGGGCCGTACGGACGACGTGGGAGATCGCCGCCACCCTGCTGGCCCCCGACGGGGACGGCCGGGCGAACCACAGTGTGCTCACCACCGCGCCCCTCGCCCTGCCCCACCGCGATCTTCCCGAGCCGCCCCGGGCCCTCGGCGCCCGGCTCGGCGCCCGGCCGGACACCGACCCGGACGGGCTGCGCGTCCCGCCGGAGTATCTGCGGGCGTCCGCCGCCCAGCGCCGCGAGCTGCTGGCCGGTCTGCTGGCGTCCGACGGCGGTACGGTCACGGCCACCGGCCCGGCCGTCGGCTCGTTCCGGTTCTCCACGGCGTCCCGTGCCCTCGCCGAGGACGTCCGCGAACTGGTCGTCGGCCTCGGCCACCGCTGCGACCCGGCGGACGAGCGGACCGCTACGACCCCGGAGACGGCCCCGGCCCCGCCCTCGTACGCCATCTCCTTCACGGCGGAGCACGACGCCCTCACCGCCGCCGAGGCCCGCCCGGGGCCCGGACACCAGGACTCCGGCACACCTCTGAGGTCCCGGCGCTTCATCACGGCCGTACGCCCGGTGCCGAGCGTGCCCGTGCGCTGTGTGCAGGTCGAGCACCCGGCCCATCTCTATCTGGCCACCCGCTCCATGGTCCCCACCCACAACAGCACCCTGGCGCTGGACTTCGCCCGCGCCGCCTCGATCAAGAACAATCTGCCGAGCGTGATCTTCTCCCTGGAGATGGGGCGCAACGAGATCGCCATGCGACTGCTGTCGGCGGAGGCCCGGGTGGCGCTCCACCACATGCGCTCCGGCACGATGACGGACGACGACTGGACCCGGCTCGCCCGCCGGATGCCCGATGTCTCCCAGGCGCCGCTCTACATCGACGACTCCCCCAACCTGTCGATGATGGAGATCCGCGCCAAGTGCCGTCGGCTCAAACAGCGCAACGATCTCAAACTGGTCGTGATCGACTACCTCCAGCTGATGCAGTCCGGCGGCTCCAAACGCGCCGAGAGCCGCCAGCAGGAGGTCTCCGACATGTCCCGTAACCTCAAGCTGCTGGCGAAGGAGCTGGAGGTCCCGGTGATCGCGCTCTCCCAGCTGAACCGAGGCCCCGAGCAGCGCACCGACAAGAAGCCGATGGTCTCCGACCTCCGTGAGTCCGGATCCATCGAGCAGGACGCCGACATGGTGATCCTGCTGCACCGGGAGGACGCGTACGAGAAGGAGTCCCCGCGGGCGGGCGAGGCGGACCTGATCGTCGCCAAGCACCGTAACGGCCCGACGGCGACGATCACGGTCGCCTTCCAGGGCCACTACTCCCGTTTCGTGGACATGGCCCAGACCTGACGGACCGGCCCGGCCGCGCGGCCGTCCGGCGGGTCGCTCAGCGCCTGGTCTCGTACCTGGTCAGGAGCACGCCGCCGGGGAAGGTCCGGGTCTCGACGAGGTGCAGGTCCACCTGGTCGGCCAGGTCGGCGAAGAACGGCGTGCCGCCGCCCACCAGGACCGGATGGGCGGCGATCACATATTCGTCGATCAGCCCGGCCCGCATGGCCGCCCCGGCGAGCGTCGCGCCGCCGATGTCCATCGGGCCGCCGTTGCTGGCCTTGAGCCGGGTGATCGCGGCGACCGCGTCCCCGGTGACCAGGCGGGTGTTCCAGTCGACCTCGTCCTCGTCGATCGTCGAGGAGAAGACCACCTTCGCCATCTCCCGCCAGCGGCGCGCGAACTCGACCTCCGCCGGACCGGCGTCCGGCCGCTGGTCGGCGGTGGGCCAGTGGGAACTCATGGTCCGCCACAGCTTGCGTCCGTAGAGCGTCAGCTCGGTCGCCCGCAGCTGGTCGGACCAGAACCGGAACAGTTCGTCGCTCGGTGTGCTCCAGCCGATGTCGTCGCCGGGCGCGGCGATATAGCCGTCGAGGGATACGTTCATGCCGTAGATCAGTTTCCGCATGGCGTCAGCCTTCCGCGAGTGGGTGCCGGGGGTACGGACCGGCGCGGCGCCGGGAGTTCATCGGTACGCGATCCCCGCGCCCGCGCCGTCCCGCAGCCCGCGCCGTCCCCGCGCCCGGTCGGTCCTCGTACGTCGCCCCCCCGGGCGCCGGGTCAGCCCCGCCGTACGAGATCGAGGATGTCCGTCGCCCGCTGGAGCGCCTGGTCGACGCCGTCGTCGCTGTACAGGGAGTCGACCATGACCTGGTCGATCCCGGTCCGCTCGCCCACGGTCCTGATCACATCGGCGACCTGCTCCGACGACGTTCCGGCGTCGATGTTCACCCGCAGGACGGTGTCGATGTCGGCCGGGTCGCGGCCCGCCTCCCGGGCCAGCCGGTCCAGGGTGGCCCGCTGCCGGATCAGACCGTCGACATCGACCCAGCCGGGCACCGTGCACAGCGGCAGCCAGCCGTCGGCGCGCCGGGCGACCCGCCGCAGGGCGCGCTCCGACATCGAGCCCAGATAGAAAGGCGGCCGGGGCCTGCGGGCCGGTTTGAGCGGTGCGTGGTGCAGCGGGACCGACAGCTGATCGCCCCGGTAGGCGGCCGGGTCCTCGGTCCAGATCGCCTCCAGCGCGTCGAGGGTCTCGTCCAGCCGGGCGCCGCGGGTGGTGAAGTCCCGGCCCGCCGCCTCGTACTCCTCGGGCGACCAGCCGATCCCGAAACCGGGGAGCAGCCGGCCACCGCTGATCAGGTCGATCGTGGTGAGCGCCCGCGCCAGCTGGACCGGCGGGTAGAGCGGCGCGAGCAGGACATGCGTACCCAGTACGACCCGCTCGGTGGCGCTCGCGGCCACCCCCAGCAGGACGAAGGGGTCGGCGGCGGGGTTCAGTTCGGCCGGAATGGCCGTGCCGTGGCCGCCGTAGCCGATCCGGGGGTGGACGGCCGCGAGATTGCGGTCCCCCACCCAGAGACCGGCGCCGCCCGCCCGCTCGATCTCCCGGGCGAAGTGCGCCGTCCGGTGGATCTCGAATGCCTGCCGGTGGAACTGCGGTAACGCGAAACCGACCTTCATGGAGCTGCTCCTTTCAACGGCGGCGCTCCGGCTCGTTCGCCGTCGGCGCCCGTACGCATGGTTTCCGCCGACTCCTCGCCGATGACAGCTCTCCTTCCGGTGTGTTGCCGTGAGCTACGGCACACCGGAGTACGCCTCCGGAACCGGGCCGTCTCTCCACCGGGGTGCCGACCTCCGCGAGGGCATGGAAAACGACGTTGCGCCATGGTGCCGGGTGACTTCGGCCGAGTCCGGCGCGTTGCGCGAAGCGGTGTTTCCTGGCTCCCCCGGGGTGTTCGTACGGTCCGGTCGCATGAATACGGATTACTCGACGGCCGAAGAACTCGGCGCCGCCCTCCGGGCCGGTGACGTGAGTTCGGCCGAACTGACCGAGGACGCGATCGCCCGCATCGGGCGCCACGACGAGTCGCTCAACGCGATCTGCGTACCGGACTTCGACCGGGCCCGGGAGGCCGCGCGGGCCGCCGACCGGGCGCGGGCCCGGGGCGAGGACGGTCCGCTGCTCGGCGTTCCGGTCACGGTCAAGGAGTGCTACGACATCGCGGGGCTGCCCACGACCTGGGGCATCCCGGAACACCGGGACCACCGGCCGGCCGAGGACGCGGTCCAGGTGTCCCGGCTCAGGAACGCGGGCGCGGTGATCCTCGGCAAGACCAATGTGCCGCTGGGGCTCCAGGACGTACAGACCTTCAACGACGTCTACGGGACCACCAACAACCCCTGGGACCACGGGCGCACCCCGGGGGGTTCCTCCGGGGGATCGGCGGCGGCCCTCGCGGCCGGGTTCGGCGCGCTGTCCATCGGCTCCGACCTCGGCGGCTCGCTGCGCAACCCCGCGCACTACTGCGGTGTCTACGCGCACAAGCCGTCGCTCGGGCTCGTGGCGAGCCGGGGCATGGTGCCGCCGGACGTTCCGGCGCTGCCGGCCGATCCCGACCTGGCCGTCGTCGGCCCGATGGCCCGGAGCGCCCGCGATCTGACCCTGCTGCTGGACGTCATGGCCGGACCGGATCCGCTGACGCGGGGGGTGGCGTACGGGCTGACGCTGCCGCCCGCCCGGCATCGGCGGCTGGCCGGCTTCCGGGTCCTGGTCCTCGACCGGCATCCGCTGCTGCCGACCTCCGCCGCCGTCCGGGCGGGCGTGGGCCGGGTGGCGGAGGCGCTGGTGGCCGGGGGCGCCCGGGTCGTACGGGAGAGCCCGCTGCTGCCCGATCCGGCCGAAGCCGCGGTGCTCTACCAGCAGCTGCTGATCTCGGGATCCGTCGCCCGGTTCCCCGTCGGCACGGACGAGCTGATCAGGGCCGAGGTCGCCGCACTGAGCCCGGACGACCGGAGTCTCACCGCGACCCGGCTGCGCGCGATGCTGTTCAGCCACCATGACTGGCTCCGGGCGAACGGGCTGCGCGAGCTGCACCGGCAGGGCTGGCGGCGGTTCTTCACCGAGTTCGACGCCGTGGTGTGCCCCGTCATGCCCACGCCCGCGTTCCCGCACACCCACCACCCCGGCCCGATGACGCGGACGATCGATATCGACGGTGCGGAGTATCCGTACTTCGATCAGCTCGTCTGGGCGGGGACGGCCACCATGCCCGGACTGCCCGCCACCGCCGTACCGGCGGGGCTCTCGCCCGCCGGGCTGCCAGTGGGAGCGCAGATCATCGGCCCCATGTTCGAGGACAGGACCCCGCTGATGCTGGCCGAGCTGCTGGAACGGGAGATGGGCGGCTTCCGACCGCCCGGGTAGCCCCGGCCCGGGGCTACCCGGGCGGTCCGGCCGCGGTCGGCGGTGTACGGGCTCAGCCGCGCGGCGTGGCCGCGGGCGGTGGGGACCAGACACCGAACCACTGGTCGGCGTCATAGGCGCGGAACCGTTCCGCCTCGGTGAACCCCAGCTTCGCGGCGAGACGCATCGAGCGGAGGTTGGCGGTCTGGGTGGCGAGGACGACCTCCTCGCCGGGGAGCGCTCCGGCGAACCAGCCGAGGGCCGCCGCGCACGCCTCGGCGGCGTAGCCCCGGCCCCACGCCCCGGGCAGGAAGAGATAGCCCAGCTCGGCGCGTCCGGCGGCCCGGGGGAGGTGGCCGGTGTCCTTGGTGAGCATGACCTGGCCGATCATCGAGCCGTCGAGCGCGACGACGAAGAGGCCGGAGCGGCGGGCGGGGGCGCCGGGGGTGTCGCGTTCGAGTTCGGTACGCGGCCGGGGGCCGCCGAGATAGGCGCCGACCTCGGGCGAGGCCAGCAGTTCGATGGTCGCGGTACGGTCCCCGGCCTCGGGTTCGCGCAGGACGAGCCGTTCGGTCCTGATGGGGGCGGGGGGCCAGGCGACGGTTCCCAGATCGGTCATGGCCGTCAGCCAAGCAACCGTTCCGGCGGTGATCAAGGCCCGGGCGGTCCGGTCACGCCACCCCGCCGGTCCTGCCCCGGTCGCCGGTACGGGTCCGGGCCCGGGCCGGGTCCGGATGGTCTTCGGTGGTTGATCAATTCGATGGGACTCGGTGGCGATTTCCCTGGACTGTATACCCCCAGGGGGTATACAGTTCTGATCGTTGAACCGAACGGAACGCGCCGGAAGGCGCGAAAGAGCCAGGGAGAAGCAGTCATGACGAACCACTCCGGACACCAGCACACCGCCCACACGGGCCACGGCGCGCACACCGCCCACGGCGGTCACGGTTCGCATGAGGGCCATGAGGGCCACGGCGCTCACGGCGGCGGCCGCCCCGGTGGTCTCTCGGTCTCCGAGGACGGGTACACCATCGAACTCGACTCCACGGTCCTCACCGCCGGTGTCCAGCCGGTGACCTTCCGTGTGACCGGCCCCGACGGCCGCGTCGTCACCGAGTTCACCCCCGAACACGAGAAGGAGCTGCACTTCATCGCCGTCCGGCGGGACACGACCGGATTCCAGCACGTACACCCGGTGAGAGACGGCGAGGGCACCTGGAGCGTCGAACTGGATCTGACACCCGGGGACTGGCGGTTCTTCGCCGATATCCACCCCACCGGGCACGACGCGACCCTGACACTGGGGATCGACGCCGCCGTCGCCGGATCGTACGAGCCCCGGCCGCTCCCCGAGACGGGCCGTACCGCGGTCATCGGCGAGTACACCGTGGCCCTCGACGGCGACCTCCTGCCCGCTGAGGCGAGCGACCTGACCCTCACCGTCAGCCGGAACGGGCGGCCCGTCACCGACCTGGAGCCCTATCTGGCCGCGTACGGCCACCTGGTGGCGCTGCGCGTCGGCGACCTGGGCTACCTCCACGTCCACCCGGAGGGCGAGCCCGGTGACGGTGTCACCGCGCCGGGGCCCGAGATCTCCTTCATGGCGACCGCGCCGACCGCCGGGGCGTACCGCCTCTACCTCGACTTCCAGCACGAGGGCGTGGTCCGGACGGCCGAGTTCACGGTACGTACCGCCGTCGCCGCCGAGTCCCCGCGGACCGCGGCCGACCACGGCCACCAGGCACAGCACGCACACCACGGCCACCACTGACCGTCATGACACCGCAGACCACCAACAGCCGGACGTCCCCCGTACCGGAAGGAGAGACGCCGTGCCCCGTCTGAACCGACTCACGTCCGATACCGCGGTCGGCGCCTCCCGCGACCTCCTCGCCGACCTCGAAGCCCGGCACGGCCGACCCGGTGACATGGTCGCCACCATGGCCAACTCACCGGCCGTACTGGGCGGATACCTCCAGCTCAGCCGGGCCATGGGCCGCGCCAAGCTCGACCGGGCGATCAGCGAGCGGATCTCGATCGCGGTCCAGGCCCACCAGGGCTGCGGGCTCTGTCTGGACGCCCACACCGCCGCGGCCCGGGCCAGGGGCGTGGACGACGAGGAGATCGAGCGGGCCCGCCGGGGCACCTCGGCCGACCCCGCGATCGCCGCGATCATCGCCCTAGCCCTCCGGATCCACCGCGAGCCCACGTCGATCACCGACGAACAGGTCGGCGCGCTGCGTGAGTACGGCTACAGCGACCGGGCGATAGCCGATGTCGTCGGCGTCGTCGCGCTCAACGTCCTCACCGGCTCCTTCAACCTGCTCGCCGGACTCACCCCGGGGAGCGACCCCGATGCGTAGAGACAACCCCGTCTGTCCCCGCGGGGCACGGCCACCACCTCCCCGTGGCCGTGCCCCGCCGCCGGGACACGTAAGGAATCGGAATCCGCCATGAGCTTGTTCGCCATCCGCGACTACCGCCATCTCTTCGGCGCCCAGGTCATCGCCCTCTTCGGCACCGGGCTCGCCACCGTCGCCCTCGGACTCCTCGCCTACGATCTCGCCGGCCCGCGCGCCGGAGTGGTCCTCGGGACCGCCCTGACCGTGAAGATGGTCATGTACGTGGTCATCGCCCCGCTGGCCGCCGCGTATGTCGACCGGCTCCCCAGAAGAACCTTCCTCTTCGTCCTCGACGTCGTCCGCGGCGCGGTCGTCCTGGCCCTGCCGCTGGTCACCGAGGTCTGGCAGATCTACGTACTGATCGGCCTGCTCCAGGCGTCGTCCGCGGCCTTCACCCCGACGTTCCAGGCCGTCATCCCCGATATCGTCACCGACGAGGCCCAGTACACCCGGGCCCTCTCCGCCTCGCAGGTCGCCTCGACCATGGAGAGCCTGCTCAGCCCGGTACTGGCCGCCGTCGCCCTGACGTTCATGAGCTTCGACCGGCTGTTCCTCGGTACCTCCGCCGGATTCCTGATCTCCGCCCTGCTGGTGCTGTCGACCCGGATCCCCGACGCCCGCCCCAGCGCCCACACCAAGGCGTGGGACAAGGCCGCGGCCGGGATCAGGACCTTCGTCAGGACACCACGGCTGCGCGGGGTGATGGCGCTCAACCTGGTGGTCGCGGCGGCCGGTTCCATCGTCGTCGTCAACACCGTCAACTACGTCCGGGACGAACTCGGCGGCTCCCAGTCGGACGTCGCCTGGACGCTCGCCGCCGCCGGAACCGGAACCCTGCTGGCCGCCCTCGTCCTGCCCCGGATCCTCGACCGGGCCGCCGCCCGGACCGTGATGACGACCGGCGCCGGAGTCCTCGTCGGCGGTACGGCCGCGGCGGTGACGCTGAGCGCGGCCGGAGTCGCGAACTGGACCGCGACGGCGATCGTCTGGTCCGCGATCGGGATCGGGATGGCCCTGGTCATCACCCCGACCGGCAAGGTCCTGCGGGCCTCCGTCGACCGGAACGCGATCCCCGCGGCGTTCGCGGCGCAGTTCTCCCTCTCGCACCTGGCCTGGCTGATCACCTACCCCGTCGCGGGCTGGCTCGGTACGAGCGCCGGGTTCACCGTCACCTGGTCCGTACTCGCGGTCCTCGCCGGGACGGGAGCGGTCGCCGCCCTCATTCTCTGGCCGCGCCACGAGGACCGGGGCACGAGCACCGCGCCGGTGGCCGGGGGTTCGGCCACCTCCGTCCCGGCGGCCACCACTCCGGCCACCGCAGTCCCGGCGCCCCGGCCGACGGACAGGTCCACCCTCTCCAAGGCCGCCTGACGGCCCGCGCCGCCCATGGGGTGGCTCCCCCGGAAACCCGGGGGAGCCACCCCGTACCCGCGCGCTAGATTCATCCACCATGCGATCACACGACTACGACCAGGAGTTCCGGGACAAGGCCGTCCGGATACGTACCTGGGGGACCGGGCTGCTGGCCGTGGCGGCGCTGCTCTGGGGCTGGTGCGCCGTCCTGCTGCTGACGCCGTACGACGTCGAGCGGGAGCCCGGCGACAAGTACCCGGTCGAGTGCGAATCGCGGCTCACCACCGACCGGGGCACGGCCAACGACGGAGTCCGCCGGGGCGACTTCTGCGCCGACGAGCGCGACTGGCCCGAGGCACTGGCCGTACTCGGCCT
Organism: Streptomyces sp. NPDC020875; assembly: GCF_040641415.1. Classification (NCBI taxonomy): domain Bacteria; kingdom Bacillati; phylum Actinomycetota; class Actinomycetes; order Kitasatosporales; family Streptomycetaceae; genus Streptomyces; species Streptomyces sp. NPDC020875. The sequence goes on from NZ_JBFADP010000003.1 coordinate 87,053, forward strand.
CTCCGTACCGGTCTCGGTCGCCGGTGCCGTCCTCTTCACCGGCGGCCAGGTCGGCCTGCGCCTGAGCGCCCACGCCCAGGCCCTCCGGTACCTGGACCGCCGTGCCGAGGAGGAGGCGAACGAGCGGAAGTGACCCGGCGGGTCCGGCGCGGCCGAGCGCGCGGTTGACCCTGACGCAGGGGCAGCCTTCCAGCATGGTCGCCATGACGACGACAACCAGTGCGATCGAGGTCAGCGGGTTGCGCAAGGCGTACGGCGGCCACGAGGTGCTCGCCGGACTCGATCTGACCGTCCCCGCGGGCACCGTCTACGCCCTGCTCGGCTCCAACGGCGCGGGCAAGACCACCACGGTACGGATCCTGACCACCCTCCTGCCGCCGGGCGCCGGTGAGGCCCGGATCGCCGGGTACGACATCCGCCGCGACGCAGACCGGGTCCGGGCCTCCATCGGGGTGACCGGCCAGTTCTCCGCCGTCGACGGGGTGCTGACCGGGCGGGAGAATCTGCGGCTGATGGCCGATCTCGCCCGCCTCGGCCGGGCGCCCGCCCGGGCCCTGGCCGACCGGCTGCTGGAGCGGTTCGGGCTGACCGGGGCCGCCGACCGGCGCGCGGGAACCTACTCCGGCGGGATGCGACGGCGGCTGGATCTGGCGATGACCCTGGTACCGGGGCCGGGGCTGGTCTTCCTCGACGAGCCGACGACCGGTCTCGACCCGCGCAGCCGCCGCGAGTTGTGGGACGTCGTACGCGAACTGGTGGCGGACGGCGGCACCGTCTTCCTGACCACGCAGTATCTGGAGGAGGCCGACCGGCTCGCCGACCGGATCGGGGTACTCGACGGCGGCGTACTGGTCGCCGAGGGCACCCCGGCCGAACTGAAGGGGCTGGTCCCGGGCGGCCGGGTCGAGCTGACCGCCGCCGACGCCGGGCGGGCGGCGGAGCTGGCGCGCCGACGGCCGGGGGCGGTGACCGATCCGGCGGCGCTCACCGTGACACTGCCGTACGACGGCGGGGTCGGCGAGCTGCGACGGCTGCTGGACGGCCTCGACGACGACGCGGTCACCGGGCTCGCGGTCCGTACCCCGGACCTCGACGACGTCTTCCTCGCCCTCACCGGGGACACCGTACGGACCGCCGGAACGCCAGGCCGGACCGCCGCCGGAACACCGGGCCGGGCGGTCACCGGAGCCGCGCACCGGTCCGCCGGGGACACCGCGAGCACCGGGGAGGTGTCCGGATGAGCACCGCCGGACATGCCGTACGGGACTCGGCGACCATGCTCCGCCGCAATCTGCGGCACATGGTCCGCTACCCGTCGATGACCGTGATGCTGATCGGACAGCCGCTGCTCTTCCTGCTGCTCTTCGTCTACGTCTTCGGCGGCACCATGGGCGCCGGACTGCCGGGCGCCCCGGCGGGCGACCGCGGCGACTATCTGACGTACATCACCCCCGGGATCCTGACGATGACGGTCGCCAGCGTCTCCATCGGTACGGCCGTCCTGGTCGCCAACGACATGACCGACGGGATCATCGACCGGTTCCGCACCATGGACATCACCAGGGGCTCGGTACTCACCGGTCAGGTGCTCGGGGCGATGATCCAGACCGCGCACGCCCTGGCCGTGGTCGTCGGGGTGGCCTTTCTGCTCGGGCTGCGGACCGCGGCCACGGCCGCCCAGTGGCTGGGTCTGGTGGCCCTGCTCGTACTGCTCTCCCTGGCGCTGACCTGGTTCACCGTGGCACTGGGGCTGGCCAGCCCCGATCCGGAGACGGCGAGCAATCTGCCGATGGTCTTCGTACTGCTGCCGTTCGTGGGCAGCGGGTTCGTCCCGGTGGAATCGATGCCCGCCGGACTGCGGACCTTCGCCGAACACCAGCCGTTCACCCCGGTCATGGACGCCTTCCGGGGGCTGCTGGCCGGATCCCCGGACGGCCGGGACGTCCTGCTGTCGCTGCTCTGGTGCTCGGTGATCGGCGGGATCGGCTATCTCTGGTCCCGCCGCCTCTACCGGACCCGGGCCGCCCGCTGAACCGGCCTCCCGTCCCGCCGTGGCCGCTGCCCGTGAGGGGAGACTGATCGCATGCTGACCATCGGCGAGCTGGCGTCGTACGCGGGGGTGACCGTACGCACCGTGCGGCACTACCACGCCAAAGGGCTGCTGCCGGAGCCGGAACGGGACCACTCCGGCTACCGGAGGTACGGCGCCGGGGCCGTGGTCGAACTGATCAGGATCCGGACCCTGGCCGAGGCGGGGGTGCCCCTGGCCCGGGTACGGGAGCTGCTCTCGGCCGACGAGCCGGAGTTCGCCGCGGCGATCGCCGATATCGACCGGCGTCTGCGGGCGGAGATCCGGGCCAGGCGGCGGCACCGGGAGCGGATCGCCCGGCTCGCCGCCGGGGACCGGCTGACCCTGCCGCCCGAGGTCGTCGGCTTCCTCGACCGGCTGCGGGCGCTCGGGGTCGACGAACGGATCGTCGGGGTGGAGCGCGACGGCTGGATTCCGCTGGTCGCCCGGGCGCCGGAGCGGATCCCGGAGCTGGCGGCCCGGAAACGGGACCAGCTCGACGACCCCCGGGTGCGCGGCTTCTATCTCACCCTGGGCCGGGCCCTCGACCGCGCCGACGACGATCCGTGCCTGGTGGAGCTGGCGGACGAACTGGCCGACTACCTCACCCGGACCGCCGACGAACGGGGCGACGCGTATGTCGGGGAAGCCGATATCGAGCCGCCGGTGGCCGAGTTGATGGACGCGCTGGCCTTCGCCGACGCTCCCCCGGCCCGCAGACTGGTCGAACTGCTCCATGAACGCGGCTGGTCCGGCTGGACCCGGCTCCGGCGGGTGGAGCCCGTACGGCCGCGCGTCGAAGAGTCGTCGGACGGTACGGGGGCGGGGCCGGGCTCACCGTAGGGCGGTGACGGCGGCTCAGCCGAGGACGAACGGGATCCGGTCCACCAGCGCGCCGCCCAGCGCCGACCGTTCGGCGGGGGTCGGGGCGCGGCGGCCGGTGCCGATCAGCAGGGCGTCGCGGTCGGAGAGCGCCGCCGGGAACGGCGTACCCGTGATCCGCTCCAGCAGCGCCCGGGCCCGGGCCAGCCCCTCGGCCGGGGGGCCCGCCGCTTCGGGGAGGTCGGCGGTCAGATCGAGATGGTGCAGGGTCCACTCCAGGACGTAGGCGGTGAGGTAGTCGCCCGCGGTGAGGACCTGGCCCTGGGTCTCGACCGGCAGCGCCGGGTCGGCGAGTTCGGCGGCGCGGCCCGCCGCCGCGCCCACGTCGTCCAGATGGAAGGCCAGCAGCGCCGGATCGCCATACGCGGCGGCCAGCCGGACGGTGAGCGCGTCCAGCGGATCGTCACCGGTCGGCGGGGTCCGGCCGACCTGCCAGTACGTCGCCGCGTCCCGGGTCGGCCCGGTGTCCGCCGGGGTCACCAGGGTGATCAGTACGTCCTGGGCGTCGATCACCAGATGGCAGACCAGATCGCGGACGAGCCACCCCGTACATCCCGACGGGCGGGCGAAGTCCTCCTCGCGCAGCTCGGCGACCGCCGCGCGGAGCGCCGCCCAGGAGAGCGAGAAGCCGTCCACGGTTCCCATGTCAGCTCCAGACGGTCTCGTAGTAGCGCACCCGGTGGTCCTCGCCCACCAGCCGCATCCCGGCCGCCGCCATCACCTTCTGGGAGGCGACATTGGCATGGTCGGCATCGCCCTTGACCCGGCTGATTCCGAGGGACCTGGCATGGGCGAGGACGGCCCGCAGCGCCTCGGAGGCATAGCCGCGGCCCCGGACCGAGGGGATCAGACCGTAGCCGACGGTGACATCGCCGTTCCCGTCGGCGGGTCCGTGGAAGTCGACCCCGCCGATGGCCTGCCCGCCGGACCTGAGCCGTATCTCGAACGCCCCGGGGTGCGGGGAGCCGGGAGCCGCCCGGGTATGCGCGGTGAGGAAGCGGCGGGCCGCGGCCCGGTCGTCGTCCATCGGATAGCCGGGTGCCCACAACGCGCCGGAAGGCGTGGTCCCTTCGGCGAGCCGCTCCGCCTCCTCGGGCGTCAAGGGGTGCAGGAGCAGCCGCTCGGTCACGAGATCGCTCATGTCTATGACGTAGCACGGCCGAGGTCGGGGGCGCATCAGGAAATCGGCACCCGGCGGTGGCGGAGGAATCCCGTCCGGCGCGTGGCGGGAGCGGTTCGGGGGCGCCTCGGGGATTTCCCGGTGCCGCGCGGCGGGCGGTCTGAGGTAGACCTTGTAGCCATGATCTCCTCATCTCCGACCCCTCCGGCGGAACCCCTGCTGCCGACCACCGAAAGGTCCTTGCTGCGTACCGTGGCCGTGGCGCAGTCCGAGGGCCGGGCGCCCTCGCTCTCCGCCGCCGTGGCCCGTGACGGGAACGTCGTCTGGAGCGCCGCCCGGCCCGCCGGGCCCGACGGCGGCCCGGCCGCCGACACCCAGTACCGCATCGGCTCGATCACCAAGACCTTCACCGCCGTTCTGGTACTGCGGCTGCGCGACGAAGGACTGCTCGACCTCGGTGACCCGGTGGCGAGGTATCTGCCCGATCCGGGGCTGGGCGAGGCGACAGTCGGTCAACTGCTCGCCCATACGGCCGGACTGGCGGCCGAGACCCCCGGCCCCTGGTGGGAACGGACCCCCGCCACACTCCGGCCGAGCCTGGCGGAGGTACTCGGCGACGATCCGTTCCGCCATCCCGTCGGCCGCCGCTTCCACTACTCCAACCCCGGCTATACGGTGCTCGGCGCCCTGGTCGCGGCGGTACGCGGCCGGAGCTGGGCGGACGCGCTGAAGACCGAGATCCTCGAACCGCTGGGGCTCGACCGGACGAGTGTGGGCCCGATGGCGCCGTACGCGGAGGGCTGGGCGGTCCATCCCCATGCCGACGCGCTGCTCCCCGAACCCGTCGAGGATCTGGGGCTGATGGCCCCGGCCGGGCAGCTGTGGTCGACCGCCGCCGATCTCTGCCGGTTCGGCGCGTTCCTCGCCACCGGCGACGACCGGGTACTGAGCGCGGCGACCGTACGGGAGATGGCGACCCCGGCGGCACCGCCGGAGGCCGGGGAGTGGGAGAGCGGCTACGGCCTCGGCGTCCAGCTGGTGAACGGCGGGGGCCGCACCCTGGTCGGCCATGCCGGATCACTGCCGGGCTATCTCGCCGCCCTCTGGGTGAGCCCGGCGGACGGGCTGGCGGCGGCGACGGTGGCCAATGCCACCGCCGGGCCGCAGCCCTGGCTGGTCGCTGCCCAACTGCTGGGGACCGTGGCCGAGGCCGAGCCGGGGATCCCGCCGGCCTGGCGACCGCTGACCGAGGTGGATCCGGAGCTGCTGGCGCTCACCGGGACCTGGTACTGGGGCCCCCGGGCGCATGTCCTGCGGCTGCTCCCCGATCGCGGGCTGTCGCTCGAACCGTTCGAGGGGCCGGGCCGGGGCGCGCGTTTCCGGGCCGAGGCGGACGGTGGCTGGACCGGTCTGAACGGCTATTACGCGGGGGAGACGCTTCGGGTGGTCCGCCGGGAGGACGGCTCGGTTCGCCATCTCGACCTCGGGTCCTTCGTCTTCACCCGGGAGCCCTACGAGCCCGATGCGGGCGTCCCGGGCGGGGTCGACCCCGGCGGCTGGCGGGGGACACCCTGATCTCGCCCGGACCGTAGCCGAGGGCGGAGGGTCGCTCGCACCACGGGTGGGTCGTTGTTTCACGTGAAACGGCGACCCACCCGGGCCACGGGCGGGCCGGGCCAGAGCCGTACCACTCCTCGACAGTTCAGCCGTTCGATCGCTCAGTTGTTCAGTTGTTCGACGGTGCGGACCAGTGGCGCGAGGACGGGGTTCTCGGCCGCCTCGTCGAACGCCTCCCGCAGGGCGGCGTCATGGGTGGGGCGGGCCTCCGCGAGCAGGGACTGCCCGTCCTCCGTCACATCGGTGTAGATCCCCCGGCGGTCGGTGTCGCAGAGATAGCGGGTCAGCAGCCCCCGGTCCTCCAGCCGGGTCACCAGCCGGGTCGTCGCGCTCTGGCTGAGGACCACGGCATCGGCGACCTGCTTCATCTGGAGATGGCCGCCGGGTCCGCTGTGCTGTCGGCTGAGGACATCCAGCAGGGAGTACTCGCGGACGCTCAGTCCGTGGCCGCTCTGGAGGGCCCGCTCCACCCGGGTCTCGATCTTTCCGTGCAGCAGGGAGAGGGCGCACCAACTCTGGGCGAGGCCGGTGAGAGCGGGATCGGTCGCGGTCATGGCTTCCTCCTGCGGATCGCGTCCGAACCCTGAGCGCCGGAGCGACGGATATCCAGCGTAATCGACAGCCGTCAGTCGCAATAATCCGCGCCTGCAACTGTTTTTCGGGCGGCGCCGCCAAGGGAACGGCCGGGCCCGGAGCCGTAGCCCGGCGCCGAACGCCGAACGGTGTGCCGGAGTGTCAGCCGGTGGCGAGGGAGAGCGGGGCGAAGGCGCGTCGGCGGTCACCGGGCAGCTCGCCGATGCCGTAGACCATCTCCGAGGTGCCGGAGACGGGCGTCAACCCGTGCTCGACGGCCCAGTCCAGCAGGCCCTTCTGCTCGCCGTGGACACTGAGCAGTACGGGACCTTCGACGCTCCGGGCGATCGTGACCAGCAGCGCCTTGGCGGTAGCGGTGTCCCGGGCGGTCAGTGGGCCGATGCCATAGGCGTCCGAGGAGGTCCAGCCCGCCGCGCAGCCGATGATCTCGCCACCCTCCTCGGCCACCCAGAGCCGGTCGGCCGTCGCGGGCAGCCGGGTGATCAGATGGGTCCGGTCGACGCCGAAAACGGCGGCGTCCAGCCGGACGATCGCCGGAATGTCCTCGGCGGTGGCCCGCCGGGTCAGCACCCCGGTCACCGAGGCATCGGCCGTACCGTCGAGCGTGCCCCGGAGCCGTTCGGTACGACCGGTCTCCACAAAGCCCAGCTCCTGGTAGATCGGCCGGCCCTGAGGGGTGGCGTACAGCACCAGCGGGGTCTCCCCCGCCGCCGCCATGATCTGTGCCATCACCCGTCGGCCCAGGCCCCGGCGGGCGTACTCCCCGGCGACCAGCAGTTTTCCGACGGCGGCGAGACCGGAGTCGTAGGGCATGAGCACACAGCAGGCGGCCAGGCCCTCCCCCTCCGGGGCGTCGATCCCGAACCCCGTCCCCGCGGCCAGCAACAGTCCCCAGGTGCCTTCGGCCCGGGCCCAGCCCCGGTTCTGGGCGAGGTCGGCGCAGTGCCGCAGATCGTCCCGGGTGAGTCGGCGGATGGGCGGTTCGGGGAGGGCTGTCGACATAGAGGTCAGACTGTACGCCGTGATGATCGCGCGTCCAGTGCTTTCCGGGAACTGATCTCGGCCCGCAACCGACGGCCCCGCCGGGTCGGTCCCCAGGGCTTCACTACGGAGACGACCGTCATCAGCAGATAGGCGCAGAAGGAGACGACCGGCCCGCCCAGCAGCTCACCGGCCGGTGGTACGGCTCCGGCGGCGACGGTATCCGCCGCCTCGGCGATCCCGGGCCGCAGGGCGAAGGCGGTGGCGGTGACCGTGGCGAGGGTCAGCAGAAACTTGGTGAGCACCCAGCGGTGGCGGGCCAGCCCCCACGGCGTCCCCAGCGCCAGGACCAGCCCGCTGCCCAGGGTCAGCAGGCCGAGCGGGAGGACCAGCCACTCGGTGAAGACCCGCATCGATCTGACCGCCGCCTCGATCGGCTCTCCGGGGGCGGTGGGCCCGGCCGGGACCGGATCCGCGGTTACGGCGGTGACCGCCAGGGCGAGCAGCCCGAGGGTGAGCCCGAGCCAGGCCGCGGCGCTGGCGATATGGATGACGAGGAAGGTCCGGCGGACCCGTCGGCTGAGTGGTTTCACGTGAAACACCGTGCCGGGCGGGCCACCGCCGGGCGTCCCACGGCGGGAGTAACCCGCCCTACGCGCGGGGGTGTAGCCGAGCCCGGGGCCGGTCGGCGCGGGGGAGTGTCAGCCCAGGTCCGGAGGCGTCGGCTCGGGTCCGGGGGTGTCGGCTCGGGCTCGGGGAGTGCGGGCTCAGGTCCCGGGGAGTGTCAGCCCAGGTCCGGGGCGTGCAGCGCGCGGACGCCTTCGATATTGCCGTCGAGGTAGTGCCGCAGGGAGAGGGGGACCAGATGGACCCCGGCGATGCCCATCCGGCTGAACGGCACCCGGACGATCTCGTACTCCCCCCGGGGTTCGTCCATCTCCGGGCCGTGCCGCTGGGCCGGATCCATGGCCACCAGCCGGCAGACGAAGAAGTGCTGGACCTTCACCCCGGTCACCCCGGCGGTTCCGTCGCCCCCGATGTGCTCCACGGTGTCGACGAAGCAGGGCACCACATCGGTGATCTCGGCGCCCAGTTCCTCGTCCACCTCGCGGTGGAGCGCGTCGACGACGCTGGCGTCCCCGGGCTCGACCCCGCCGCCGGGCGTCAGCCAGTACGGATCCACTCCGGGCCGGGTGCGCTTGATCAGGATCAGATCGTCGCCGTCGAGCAGGACGGCGCGGGCGGTGCGCTTGACCACGGGACGTTCGGTCATGTCTGGACCATGGCCCGTCCGGTGGACTCTGAAACTCCCCGGCCCGGGAGCGGCCGTCCGGAGCCGGGGTTCACCAGTCGGCGGCGGCCCGGATCAGCCATTCATGGGCGCGGGCGATATGCGGCAGTGCCAGGGTCCCGGCCCGGACCACCAGGAAGTAGGTGCGCAGCGGGGGCACCGGCGGATCCAGCAGGGGCACCAGCCGCCCCCGTTCCAGCGCTTCCTCGCAGAGGTAGCGCGGCAGTACGGCGAGCCCGGCGCCCGCGGCGGCGGTCTCCAGTACGGCCCGCAGATCGGGCGCGATGACGGTACCCGCGGCGGCGGGCGGGGATTCGAAGACGCTGGACCAGTAGCGGGAGACCAGCGGCAGCGACTCATGAACCTCGACCACCGGCAGCTGCTCCAGCCGGACCCGGCCGCCGCGCAGGACGTCGGGTCCCAGCCGGGCGGCCCAGCGGGGCGAGGCGACCAGGACGTGCTCCTCGTCGCAGAGGGGAGTCGCGGTGAAGAGGCCGCCGCGCGGCCGGGCCGTGGTGATGGCCAGATCGTGGTGTCCTGCGCCCAGTCCGTCCAGGGATTCCTCGGCCTTGCCGAACGCGGCCCGCAGCGCCAGCCCCTGGGAGAGCAGCGGGGTGAGGGCGGGCAGGGCCCGCAGGGAGATGAACTCGGGCGGCCCCACCAGGTGCAGGGTCCGTACGCCCGCCTCCTCGTCGAGACCGGTCTCGGCGATCTCCACCAGGGCGTCCAGATGCGGGGCGGCCCGGTGGGCGAGTTCGTCGCCGACGCTGGTCGGGGTGACGCCCCGGGCCTGCCGGAGGAAGAGGGGCTTGCCCAGTTGCCGTTCCAGGGTCCGTATCTGACCGGTCACCGCGGGCTGGGAGAGCCCCAGCAGGGCCGCGGCCCTGGTGAAGGAGCCGGCCCGGTGCACCGTGACGAACGTCCGCAGCAGGGCCAGGTCCATGCGAGCGCCTCTCCGACCGATCGGTGTCCGCGGATCGGACAACTATAAATAAGTCGATAGGTTGCTGTCGCTACTGTGATTGGACACTGACGCAGAGTCAACTAGCCTTGTGGGCGCGGTTCTCGGGGGAAGAACCGGGACGGCCCGAGCCACGAGGGGGGAGGCTCGGGCCGTCGGATCGGACCGGAACCGGTCCGCTGTCGGCCGGATGCCGGGCACGCCGCGGGCCCGGCCGGTCCGTGGCCGGTTCATGGCCGGGCCGTACGGGAGGGAGATGGCCCGAGCCCCAGCCCGAGCCCGTGGGGCCGTACGCCGTCGGCTCAGTCGTGTGCCGCCGCCTCGTCGAGGGACCGCAGGACGTCCGCCACCAAGTCCTCGGTGTCCTCGACGCCCGCCGAGAGCCGGATGAAGCCCGCCGGGACCGCGTCCCCGCCCCAGCGCCCGCGCCGTTCCGCCGACGACCGGACGCCGCCGAAGCTGGTCGCGTCGTCCACCAGCCGGAGCGCGTCGAGGAAGCGCTCGGCGTACTCCCGGTCGGGCAGCACGAACGAGACCACCCCGCCGAACCGCCGCATCTGCCGACTCGCCAGCGGGTACGCCGGATCCGTCGGCAGTCCGGGATAGCGCAGGCCCGTCACATCGGTCCGTTCGGCGAGCACCCGGGCCAGGGCCAGCGCGTTGGCGCACTGCCGGTCGATCCGCAGCTGGAGCGTGGCCAGCGACCGATGGGCCAGCCAGCTCTCCATCGGCCCCGGAATCGCGCCGACGATCTTCCGCCAGCGCCGAACGTCCGCCGTGAGGGCGCTGTCCCGGCAGGTCACATGGCCCAGCAGCAGATCGCCGTGGCCGGTCATGCCCTTGGTGTCACTGGCCACCGAGTAGTCGGCCCCCAGGGCCAGCGGCCGTTGGGCGAGCGGGGTCGACAGGGTGTTGTCGACGGCGACCAGGGCGCCCCGGGCGTGGGCGATCCTCACCAGCCGCCGGATGTCGCAGACGTCGAGCCCGGGGTTGGAGGGGCATTCGATCCAGAGCAGCTTCGCCCCCTCCAGTACGGAGAGCTGGGCGTCGCCCGCCGTCGGCGCGGTGCGCACCTCGATGCCGTACGCCTCCAGCTGGTCGCGGACCAGCGGCAGCGCCTGATAGCCGTCACTGGGCAGGACCACCGCGTCACCGGCGCGCAGCCGGGAGAACAGTACGGCCGAGACCGCCGCCATGCCCGAGGCGAAGACCGTGGTGTCGACGTCCTCGCCGGGCGCCTCCAGCTCGCCGATGGCCCGTTCCAGCAGGGTCCAGGAGGGGTTGGAGTCCCGTCCGTAGGTGTACGGCCCCGTGGGCTCGCCCGGCAGATGGAAATGGGCGGCGAAAGCCGGTCCCGGCAGGGTCGGTTCGTACTTCACCGGCTCGGGCAGCCCCGCTCGTACCGCCCTCGTGCCGTCTCCGATGTCCGCGTTCACGGCTCCGGCCCTCCTCACGTCCACCGGCCCCGACCGGGCCCCTTGACTGGGAAAATCTTCCTGTGTCTGATCGTGACAGACATGATCGGAACAGCTGTGATCGGGACAGGCGTGACCGGGACAGGCGTGATCGGGACGACGGGCAGGGGCGGCACACGATGAAGGCATTCCGGCTGGACGAACTGGAGGCGGAGCGCGCCGCCAACGACGGCGCGTACCTCCAGTTCCTGCGGGAGCGGAATATGTCGGTCGGTCTGTACGCCCTCGACGCCGGGGCGCTCGATCCCCAGCAGCCGCACAACCAGGACGAGGTGTACTTCGTGGTCAGCGGCCGGGCCGCGATCACCGTCGGCACCGAGACGACCCCGGTGGGCCGGGGCAGTGTCGTCTACGTACCGGCGGGGGTGCCGCACAAGTTCCACCACATCACCGAGGATCTGCGGGTCATGGTGGTCTTCTCGCCCCCCGAGGGCTGACCCCGCCCCGGCTCCCGGGTGGAGCCCCCGGCCAGGGGCCTCCACCCTGAAGCCGAGACCGGGGCCGGGAGGCCCTAGGGGGGCGGTCAGGGGAGATCGAGGGCCCGAAGGCCCCCGCCGCGCGGCCCGCCCGCTTAGCATCGGGGGCGGGAAGCCGGGTAGCCGTCCCGGAGCGCGCGGCGAATCCCCAGAAAACGCAGCAGACGCAGCAGACGCAGAGTGCGCCGAGGGAGAGACGAGGTAGTACCGATGGCCATAGGGAAGATCGCCAACAGGCTGCCGTGGTGGGTGAAGTGGATCGTCGCACCGGTACTGGTGCTGCTGGTCTTCGGCGGGTTGATCGCCAATGTCGTCGGGGTCCTGATCGGTCTGCTGTTCAAGGTGCTGGCACTGGTCGCCCTCGTCTGCGCGCTGGCGTTCGTGGTTCGAAAGTTCAAGGGGTCGTCGAACTCCCGCAGTGACTGGTAACGGTCTGTGATCGAGTAGGGCCGGGGCGTTAACCCGGCCGGGGGAACCCGGGGTCCCACCCGGTCACAGACGGTTGAATGGCCATTACAGTGGCAGTCCGCCGCTGGATAAGCGGATTCACCACCCCTAGTGCGCCCTTTCGCACGCTTATGAGCGCCCCCCTTGGGGCCGCTCGGCGCCACCGTCGGAACTCGTCCGGATCCCGCCCGGGAGACGGCCCGGAGCCGCCGGGGAGACGTCGGGGGCATCGGGGCACGTCGGGGTGCGGCTTCCGGGCCGGGGAGGCCGGACGGGGCCGGGGGATCCGGGACGCCGCGGCGGGTGATCGCACGGGGACGGCCCCGCGGAACGGGTGCCGCCCCGCCACCTTGCCTGGGGGTGATCCGTGGCCACGACGAACGACGGCGGTACCGGTACGCCCACCGGCTCCCCCACCCTGATCGGCTCGGCGCGACGGGCCGTCGCCCGGCTCGCGCCCGTCACGGCGACCGCGGCGGCGCTGCCGGTGCCGATGTCGGCATACCCTCCGCTCCGCCAGAAGGAACGATTACCTCCGGCGATCGAGCCGTTCCGGTTCCGGTCGAGGGCGGGCGGAGCGCCCGGTGTCCTCGATATCTCCATCAGCAGCTGAAGAACTCACTCCTTGTGACCGTTCGGTGACATAGCGCGCGATTACGAGGAGTGGATCAGGGGAATCCTTCCTGTTCCGTATCGCCGGGCTTCACCAAGAAGGCCGCCAACAGGCCCTATCCGGGCTTCCGTCACTGCGGGGTACACGATGCACGAGTCGGTCCAGGCCGAGGTACTGATGAGCTTCCTCGTCTCCGAGGAGCTGTCGTTCCGGATTCCGGTGGAGCTTCGGTACGTACCCGCGGATCCCTATGCCGTGCGAATGACCTTCCATCTGCCCGGAGACGCGCCGGTGAGCTGGGCCTTCGGCCGGGATCTGCTGCTCGACGGGATCGTCGGGGCGAGCGGTGACGGTGATGTGCACATCGCCCCGGTCGGCCCCGGTGAGCTGGCCGATATCGCGATCCGGCTCAGGGTCGGCGACGAGGAGGCGCTGTTCCAGGTGAGTGCCGCGCCCATCGTGGCCTTCCTCGACCGTACGGACCGGATCGTTCCGCTCGGCCAGGAACAGGCGCACGGCGACTTCGCCGCCGAACTGGACCAGGTGCTGCTCAGCATCCTCGCCGAGGAGAACGCGGGCTAGCGAAGGGCCGGGGGCGGCCGGGCGGCGAGGGCGAGGCGGAAGGGGTACGGCCCCGGAGGCCCGCCGGAGCCGGGACCACCGGGCCCGCCGGAGCCGGACCACCGGGGCCGTGACGAACAGCCGTAGCCGGGGACCCGACGGGGCCGGGGGCGCGTAACGGAGCCGTACGCCCCCCGGCCCGGCCGGGCTACTTCTTGCGGCGGCGGCCCTTCGCGCGGCTGCCCCGGCCGCCGACGAGACCGCCACCGACCGCCCCACCGGCCCCGGTCGTCCCACCGGCCGCCGCACCAGCCGTCCCGGCAGCGTTCGCCGTCCCGGCCGTACCCGGATCCGGCCGGTCCGCCGAGACCACCAGCGCCGCCAGCGCCGTCGTCACCGGTACCGACGCCACCAGACCGATCGAGCCGACGAGCGTACGGACGATCTCCTCTGCCACCAGCTCGCTGTTGGCGACCGCACCCATCCCGCTCTGCGCGATGCTGAAGAGCAGCAGCAGCGGCAGCGCCGCACCCGCGTAGGCCAGGACGAGCGTATTGACCACCGAGGCGATGTGGTCCCGGCCGATCCGGATCGCGGCCCGGTACAGCGCCCTCGGCCCCATCCCCGGATCGGCCTGGCGCAGCTCCCACACCGCCGACGTCTGGGTCACCGTGACGTCGTCGAGCACCCCGAGGGAGCCGATGATCACCCCGGCCAGCAGCAGTCCGCTCATGTCGATCCCGGGATAGAGCCCGTGGATCAGTCCGGTGTTGTCGTCGGTATTGCCCGAGAGCGTGGCCCAGCCGATGAAGATCGAGCCCAGTAGCCCGATCAGCAGCAGCGAGATCAGCGTGCCCAGGACGGCGACCGAGGTTCTGGCGGTGATGCCATGACAGGTGTAGAGCGCGATCAGCATGATGGCGCTCGCCCCGACCACCGCCACGACCAGCGGGTTCGAGCCGTCCAGAATCGCCGGGAGGATAAAGAAGTTCAGTACGGCGAAGGAGATGACCAGCGCCACCAGCGCCATCACCCCACGCATCCGCCCCACCAGCACCACCGCCAGGGCGAAGATCCCGGCCAGGACGGCGAGCGGCAGCCGGCGGTTCACATCGATCACCGAGTACTGGAGGTCCCGGGGCGCGTCGGGGGCGTACGCCACCACGACACCGAGCCCCGGCTTCAGCTTCCGCGGCGCCTCCGGCTGGACGATCTCCCCGAAGGAACGCCCCTTGTGCGGACCGCTGGTGATCTCGATCGTCGCCTTCTTGCACTTGCTGTTCCCGGCCGCGGCGCCCGTACCGCCGTTCTGGGCCGGGGCCATGCCGTCGCCGGTCACCGGTACCTGGGCGGCGTTGACCGACTTGCAGTCGATCGGCTCCAGCCGGGTCACGGTCGCCGACTCGGTCTGCCGGTCGAAGCCGACCCCGGTCCGCTCGTGCCCGGGGGCCGAGCCGGGCCAGAGGACCGCCAGGCCCACGACGACGGCGGCGGCGAAGGGGATCAGTACGGCGGCGATCACTCGGCGCAGATGCCGCGAAACGGGCGCGGCGGGACCGTGCGAGTGGGAGTGCCCGTGCGAATGGCCATGCGAATGCCCGGGGGAGTGCCCGTGCGGAGGGCCGTGGGAGGGCCCGGTTCCGCCGTGGTCATGGCCGGGACCGTGACCGTCGTGGCCGGGACCGCCGGGACCGTGACCACCGTGGCCATGATCCTGCCCGTGCCCCTGTCCCTGCCTCCGTTCCCACTCCCGCTCCGGCTCGGCCGGTTGTCCGAACGGCTGCGCGACCGGCTGTCCCGGGTGCGCGGCGGCCGGTCGGGGCACCGGGGGCGGCGGCGCCGAATGGCCCGGGGCATGGGGCGGCGCGGGGCCGTGGCCGGGAACGTACCCCTGGTCACCGCCGTCCGCGGAGCCGTACGCGTACCGGGAATCGGGGCCCTGTCCGGGGCCGGGCGCTGATGACGTCACCGACCGATCATCGCAAGAACGGCCGGGGGCCCCTGTTCAGCACGCCAGAATTGGCGCTAGCGTTGGTGTCACCTTTGCACACGCGGGAGCTCGGAGCACCGGGCTGAGAGGGCGCTGACCTCCGTCGACGCGTCATCGGGTGGTACACGAACCAGGTGTACGACCGGGATGTCGTCCATGGGATCCGCTGCGTCGACCGCCGAACCTGTTACCGGGTAATGCCGGCGTAGGGAGTAGGTCTTCATGACCGTTCAGGATGCACGCACGCCTGCCGTCGAACCCGCCGTCGACGGCGACCGCACGCCGGGCTGGCACAAGGGGTACGTCACGGGCTCGCGCCCGGACCTCCGGGTGCCGGTCCGTCAGGTGCACCTCACCAACGGCCGGGACGTGACGCTGTACGACACCTCGGGCCCGTACACCGACCCCACCGTCGAGACCGATGTCCGCCGCGGTCTGCCGCCGCTGCGGGAGAACTGGATCGTCGCCCGCGGCGACACCGAGGAGTACCAGGGCCGTCCCGTCCGCCCCGAGGACGACGGGATCAAGCACACGTCCCCGCGCGGTGGACTGCGCAATCTCGACGCCGTCTTCCCCGGCCGGCCGCGCCAGCCGCGCCGGGGCCGTGACGGCCGGGCGGTCTCCCAGCTCGCCTATGCCCGCCGGGGCGAGATCACCCCCGAGATGGAGTTCGTGGCGCTCCGGGAGAACGTCGCCCCCGAGGTCGTCCGGGAGGAGATCGCGGCCGGCCGGGCGGTGCTCCCGGCGAATGTGAACCATCCGGAGATCGAGCCGATGATCATCGGCAAGCGGTTCCTGGTGAAGGTCAACGCCAATATCGGCAACTCCGCGGTCACCTCCTCGATCGAGGAGGAGGTGGAGAAGATGACCTGGGCGACCCGCTGGGGCGCCGACACGGTGATGGACCTCTCCACCGGCCGGAACATCCACACCACCCGCGAGTGGGTGCTCCGCAACTCCCCCGTCCCGATCGGTACGGTGCCGCTCTACCAGGCGCTGGAGAAGGTCGACGGCCGGGCCGAGGAGCTGACCTGGGAGATCTACAAGGACACGGTGATCGAACAGGCCGAGCAGGGCGTCGACTACATGACCGTGCACGCGGGGGTGCTGCTGCCGTACGTCCCCCTCACCGCCCGCCGCAAGACCGGCATCGTCTCGCGCGGCGGTTCGATCATGGCGGCCTGGTGCCTGGCCCACCACAAGGAATCGTTTCTGTACGAGAACTTCGAGGAGCTGTGCGAGATCCTCGCGGCGTACGACGTCACGTACTCCCTCGGCGACGGACTGCGGCCGGGCTCGATCGCAGACGCCAACGACGCGGCGCAGTTCGCCGAACTGCGGACGCTCGGTGAGCTGAACCGGATCGCCAAGCGGATGAACGTCCAGACGATGATCGAGGGCCCCGGGCACGTCCCGATGCACAAGATCAAGGAGAACATCGACCTCCAGCAGGAGATCTGCGAGGAGGCGCCGTTCTACACCCTCGGCCCGCTGACCACCGATGTGGCGCCCGCCTACGACCACATCACCTCGGGCATCGGGGCGGCCATGATCGCCTGGTGGGGCACGGCGATGCTCTGCTACGTCACGCCCAAGGAGCACCTGGGCCTGCCCAACCGGGACGACGTCAAGACCGGGGTGATCACCTACAAGATCGCCGCGCACGCGGCGGACCTCGCGAAGGGGCATCCGGACGCCCAGGTATGGGACGACGCGCTTTCCGACGCGCGGTTCGAGTTCCGCTGGGAGGACCAGTTCAATCTGGCCCTCGACCCGGACACCGCCCGGGAGTTCCACGACGAGACGCTGCCCGCGGAGCCCGCGAAGACGGCCCACTTCTGTTCCATGTGCGGGCCCAAGTTCTGTTCGATGAAGATCAGCCGGTCGATCTCCGAACAGTTCGGCGGGGACGCGGCGGCGGACGGGGCGAGCGAGACGGAGATCGCCGAGGGGATGCTCCAGAAGTCCCGGGAGTTCGCGGCGAGCGGCAGCCGGGTCTATCTGCCGATGGCGGACTGAGCCGGGGCTGCCCCGTACGTCCCCCTGGCCCCGCCGGTCACTCCGGTCGGGGCCGTGGGGGACACCCTCCGGTCACTCCGGCCGGTGTTCGGGACCGCCGAAGTCGGGACTGGTGAACTCGGGGCTGCTGAAGCTCGGCCGCTGCCCGGCCGTGGCTCCGTCACCGGGGCTGGAGAAGTCCGGGCTGTCGTACCCCACCTTGGGGATCCGGCTCACCGGCCGCGCCCGGGCCGCGGCGAGCGGGTCGACGTCCGGTTCCTCCAGCGCCAGCCGGAGGAACGGGAGCAGCCCGCGTTCCAGTACGGCATGCAGCCAGGCGTCCTTGGCACGTGCCACCTCGTCCGGCAGATCCTCGGACAGCTCGACGGCGGCCACCTGCGTCGCGCTGTTGCGGACCGCGGTGATCAGCAGCCCGACCGCCGCCGCCAGGATCGCGGCGGCCGTCACGGCGGCGAAGAACCAGCCCGCCGTGACCAGCGGGGTGGCGAAGGACGGTGCCGGGTCGAGCATCTTCAGCAGATACCCCACCAGCAGGAAGATCAGCGCCGCCGTCCCGGCCAGGACCGGTGCCAGCACGGTGAGTACGGCGCCGAGACCGGCACCGCCCCCGTCGGCCTCGGCGAGGGGATCGGGCGGGGCTTCCCGGGCGGCGTCCGGATCCGCGGGGGAGCGCGCCTCCTCGCGGATCCTCAGGTAGTGCGCGTACTCCGGCGCCGCGGACGCGGTGATCAAGGTAGTGGCCCTGAGCGCCATGGTCCGTAGCTGAGTGGCGTTCAGCCGTTCGCCGACGGCCGTGAGTTCCGGCCGTTCACCGGCGTCGCGCAGTACCTCGTCGAGGAGCCGCTCGTAGTCGGCGCGGTCCTCGCCCAGCAGATGCGGAGCGCTGTTCATGTGCGTCCCCCGATACTCCGCGGGCCGGGCCGTCCGCGCACGGACGGGGACCGGTCGTCGACGGAGGAGAGTCTGCGACGGATAACCCGATGGTAGAGCCGTTACCGCGCGGGGTGACAGGGGATTGCGGCAAAACGCCGGTCAACGAGGGTCGGTAGCGCTCCGGTCGGCCAGCGGAAGCTGGACGACCAGCAGCTTTCCGGCCATGGTGACCCCGCCGTCCATGGCGATCGCCAGCCCGTCCGCGTAGACGTGCGGGCCCTCGACCACCGGACGCTCGCCGCTCTCGCCCTCCTCCGTGCCGACCTCGCCGAGCAGATACGGAATCGGGCTGTGGCCGTGCACCACCCGGGTACCACCGTAGGCGGCGAGCAGTTCGCGGACCGCCGGGGGGCCGCTCGTCTCGTCCCGGAAGGCGAACCGCTTGGTCATCTTGCGGAACAGGTCCCAGCACTCGTCCGCGTCGTTACGGGTGAGGACGTCGTGGATGGTGTCGTTGACGGCCTCGGCGTTGTCGCCGTAGTCGAGATAGGCCGTGGTGTCCGAGTGCAGCAGCAGATGGCCGTCCTCGACCGCGACCGCGTCGAGCCGGGCCATCCACTGGACATGGACGTCCTGGAGCCGGTCCATATCGGACTTCTGGCCGCCGTTGAGCAGCCAGGCGGCCTGGAAGGTCGCGGTACCGGCGCCGGAGTTGACCGGGGTGTCGACGAAACGCTTGGCGCCCAGCAGCAGCAGCTCGTGATTGCCCATCAGGGCCTTGCAGTAGCCGCCGGCCGCCGCGGCCTCGGCCGAGAGCCGCATGACCAGGTCGATCACCCCGATACCGTCCGGGCCCCGGTCGGTGAAGTCGCCGAGGAACCAGAGCCGGGCATTGCCCGCCGCCCAGTTGCCCTCGGCGTCGATCAGACCCTGGGCCGCGAGGGCGGCCACGAGTTCGTCGAGATAGCCGTGGACGTCGCCGACGACATAGAGAGGGCCCAGCTCATTGGGCCCGGACTGCTCGCCGGACGCCGGACGCGGTACGGCATCCGCTCCGGTGTCGGTCCCGGCACCCGCCCCGGCTCCGGCGCCGGGCTCGGCCCGGCTGATGACCGGGAGATCGCGTTCGGTGGGGGTGTAGCCCTCGGGCAGCTCGTCCTCGGGGACGGCGTTCCCGGGGTGCGCCGCCCGGGCGGGGTACGCCTCGTACGCCTCCGGTGCGGACACGGGCACCTGGGCGGCCTGAGGCGCCTGGGGCTGTGCGTGAGCCTGAGGGGCCTGGGCCTGAGGCGCCTGGGGGGCGCCGCCGTACGGGGTCTGTTCCGTTACGGGGTAAGGCGCCGGTGGCTCCTGGTGGTACGGCTCCTGCTGGTGCCCATGAGGAACGACAGGCGCGGGAGGCGGTACGGGAGCGGCGGGCGCGGCCTGGGCCGGGTGTCCGGCCTGCGGCGCGCCCTCCTCGGGACCCCGGGGCGCGGGAATGCTCTCGGGCCGTTCCTGGTCCTGTGCCCCGGACGGTTCCACGGGCATCTGCGCATACGGCGGAACGCGGAAATCGCGCAGCGTCGCCGTCCGCACCACGGGTCCTTGACCGGCCCCCTGAGTCATCGACCCCTCCACCACCGTCGCGCCGCCGTTCACCTCTCGGCCCAGCCTGGTCGGGGTGGTCCGCGGTGTCGTCCGCCCATCATAGGAATGAGGTCCGCGCTCTGTGACGCACCAGGGGTGTTGAATCCGGTCGTACCCCCTGAGTTGCCGACTGTTTCGCCCCGTTAGGGCAGTAATGAGGCTTCCGGTCGTGTCCCGGTGTCCTCCGGTACCGGCGGATCCGGCCCGGTCCGGCCCTCTCCGGGCGGGCTCGTGACCGTCCGGCCGGGTCGGCGGCCGGACCGCGGGACCGCCCGGAAGGTCTGCTTCCGCCGCTTCGGCTACTCCGACGAGGGGGACCGCGGCGGGCTGACGGTGGTCCGCGGCGAACGGCGCTGGGACGAGGTCCTGACGATCAGCTCCGTCGGTATCACCTGCTCGACCGGACGGTCCTCGTCGATGCCCTCGATGGCGTCGATGAGCAGCTGGACGACGGCGGTGCCGATCCGCCGGGGCTTCAGCGAGAGGGTGGTGATCGGCGGCTCGGTGGTGGCGTAGACCGTCGACTCGCTGCAGCAGACCAGCAGCAGGTCCTCGGGGACGCGCAGCCCGTAGCGGCGGGCGGCGGCCAGCAGGTCGGTGCCGTTGGGGTCGAAGAGTCCGTAGACCGCGTCGGGCCGGTCCGGGCGGGCCAGCAGCCGGTCGGCGGCGACGGCGCCCGCGCACGGGTCGTGCGCCGGATACGACTCGTAGACGGGATCCTGGCCGACCCGCTCGCACCAGTTGAGGTACGCGGTGGTGGAGAGCCGGGTGTACGTGTCCGTGGTGGTGCCGGTCAGCAGGCCGATCCGGCGGGCGCCCGCGTCGGCGAGATGGTCCAGCAGATCGAGGACGGCCGCCTCGTGGTCGTTGTCCACCCACGCGGTCACCGGGAGGGTCCCGGCCGGGCGGCCGTCGGAGACGACGGGCAGCCCTTGGCGGACGAGTTCGGTGACGACCGGATCGTGGTCGGAGGGGTCGATGACGACCGTGCCGTCGAGCGCCACGTTCGACCAGACGTCGTGGCGCGAGGTGGCGGGCAGGATCACCAGGGCGTAGCCGCGGGCCAGCGCGGCGGAGGTGGCCGCCCTGGCCATCTCGGCGAAGTAGGCGAATTCGGTGAAGGTGAAAGGTTCATCCCCGTACGTGGTCACGGTCAGGCCGATCAGGCCCGACTTCCCGGTACGGAGGGTGCGGGCGGCGGCAGACGGCCGGTATCCCAGCCGGTCGGCGACCTCGCGGACATGTCTGCGGGTGGCGTCGGGCAGTCTGCCCTTCCCGTTCAGCGCGTCCGAGACGGTCGTGATGGAGACACCGGCTGCGGCGGCGACGTCTCGAATGCCCGCCCGACCTTGCCGGCTTCCCCGGCGGGATGTGTCCGTCCGGCTCACCTGGTGCTTCCCTGCTGCTGTCATGGCGTGCCGATATTAGGGCTCGTGCGGGCGGTGGGACCGGTCGCATATGCACCCGTTGACAGGCACGATTCTGCATGATCATAAACCATCAACTGCCTTTGAATTTAAGGAACTTATTCGATACTCATCGGTCGGCTGAGGTGTGCCGGGGCCCAAGCCGGGCCCGGGATCAAGGTCTCGGAGAGGTCTCAACTCACCTCTACGGGGGACGCGCGCCACGGAGCGAGCCGGAGGCGCGCGCCCCGGGCGCGAGCGCTCCCCCCGATCTTCCGAACCCCTGTCCGAGCGGATCGCCGAACTCCTGTCCGAAGTCGGACCGGGGTGCCGGGTGGGGGTCCGTTCGAACGGGAATCCTCATAAGGTGTGCAGCATTGGGCTCGGGCCGGATTTCCGGCCGGAGCCGGGACGGACGGTCGAGGAGGATCTGCGGTGAGCGATACGAGCCCGATGACGAGCCCGAGGCTCCGTGCCGAGCTGAACGGAATTCCCACGTACAAGCCCGGCAGGCCGGCGGCGGGCGGCGGCTCCGTCGCGTACAAACTGTCGTCCAACGAGAATCCCTATCCCCCGCTCCCCGGAGTGATGGAGCGCGTTCTGGCGGCGGCCGAGAACTTCAACCGCTATCCCGATATGGCGTGTACGGGTCTGATGAGCGAGCTGGCGGACCGGTTCGGGGTGCCGCTGACGCATCTGGCGACCGGTACGGGCTCGGTGGGCGTCGCCCAGCAGCTGATCCAGTCGACCGCGGGCCCGGGCGACGAGGTGATGTACGCCTGGCGCTCCTTCGAGGCGTATCCGATCATCACCCGGATCAGCGGCGCGACCGCGGTCGAGGTACCGCTGACGGCGGGCGAGACGCACGACCTGGACGCGATGGCCGACGCGATCACCGACCGGACCCGGCTGATCTTCGTCTGCAACCCCAACAACCCGACCGGCACGGTGGTGCGCCGGGCGGCCCTGGAGCGGTTCCTCGACCGGGTGCCGTCGGATGTGCTGGTGGTGCTGGACGAGGCGTACCGCGAGTTCATCCGGGACCAGGACGTACCGGACGGCGTGGAGATCTACCGCGAGCGGCCCAATGTGGCGGTGCTGCGGACGTTCTCCAAGGCATACGGCCTGGCGGGGCTGCGGGTCGGCTTCGCGATCGCCCGGGAGCCGGTGGCGGCGGCGCTGCGGAAGACGGCGGTGCCGTTCGGGGTGACCCAGCTCGCGCAGGAGGCGGCCGTCGCGTCGCTGCAGGCCGAGGACGAACTGCTGGGCCGGGTCGGGACGCTGGTCTGCGAGCGGACCCGGGTCCACGAGGCCCTGGTGGAGCAGGGGTGGACCGTGCCGGAGACCCAGGCCAACTTCGTCTGGCTGCGGCTGGGGGAGCGTACGGCGGAGTTCGCGGCGCACTGCGACGAGGCGGGTGTCGTGGTCCGGCCGTTCGCGGGCGAGGGCGCGCGGATCACGATCGGCGAACCCGAGGCGAACGATCTGTTCCTGCGGGCGGCGGAGGAGTACCGCAAGAAGCTGTGACCCGGCCCGGCGCCCGGCGGCCGCCCGGTGCCCGCTGACGGTCCTGTGCCGGCGCCCGGTCCGGTGCCGCCCGGCCCTCCGGCGCCTGGTGGCCGCCGCCCGGCATGTCGTCGATACCCCGGTACGTCCGATGGTCCGGGTCCCGCTCCAGGGGCCCGGACCATCGGCGTTTCCGGGTGCCCCGGCCCCGCGAGCCCGGCCGTGATCTAGCTGGAGCGGCCCGCCGCGTCAAGAGGTACCCCCCGGTCATCAGTCTGAATTTCGGATGAGACATAATCTCATGTGAATGTGAACGCTTTCACAAGCGTGTCTCGTTCATCCCGCTATGGCTGGGATTAATCGGGCAAACTGCCGATTGACCTTGTCGATGTAAGGAGATGACGACGTGGACTTGGCTCTGGCGCCGGAGACCCTGGCGCGATGGCAGTTCGGCATCACGACCGTCTACCACTTCCTCTTCGTCCCCCTGACGATCTCCCTGGCCGCCCTCACCGCCGGACTCCAGACCGCCTGGGTCCGGACCGGCAAGGAGAAGTACCTCAAGGCGACCAAGTTCTGGGGCAAGCTGTTCCTGATCAATATCGCCATGGGTGTCGTCACCGGCATCGTGCAGGAGTTCCAGTTCGGGATGAACTGGTCCGACTACTCCCGCTTCGTCGGCGACATCTTCGGCGCCCCGCTCGCCTTCGAGGCGCTGATCGCCTTCTTCTTCGAGTCCACCTTCATCGGGCTGTGGATCTTCGGCTGGGACAAGCTGCCGAAGAAGATCCATCTGGCCTGTATCTGGATGGTCTCCATCGGCACGGTCCTCTCCGCCTACTTCATCCTCGCCGCCAACTCGTGGATGCAGCACCCGGTCGGCTACCGGATCAACGAGGAGCGCGGTCGCGCCGAGCTGACCGACTTCTGGCGGGTGCTCTCGCAGGACACCGCCGTCACCCAGTTCTTCCACACCATCACGGCCGCCTTCCTGGTCGGCGGCGCGTTCATGGTCGGCATCGCCGCGTACCACCTGGCCCGGCGGAAGCACATCCCGGTGATGCGGACCTCGCTCCGGCTCGGCCTGGTCACCGTGATCGCCGCCGGACTGCTCACCGCCGTCAGCGGCGACCTCCTCGGCAAGGTCATGTTCAGGCAGCAGCCGATGAAGATGGCCGCCGCCGAAGCGCTCTGGGACGGCGAGGCCCCGGCACCGTTCTCGATCTTCGCCTACGGGGATGTGGACAAGGGCCACAACGAGGTCGCCCTGGAGATCCCCGGGATACTGTCCTTCCTCGCCAACGGCGACTTCGACTCGTACGTCCCCGGCATCAACGACGTCAACAAGATGGAGCAGGAGAAGTACGGGCCCGGCGACTACCGCCCCAATATCCCCGTCGCCTACTGGGGCTTCCGCTGGATGATCGGCTTCGGGATGGCCTCCTTCGGCCTCGGACTGCTCGGCCTCTGGCTGACCAGGAAGAGGTTCCTGCTGCCACCGGCGCTGCGGACCGGCGAGGACGAGGTACCGAATCTGGTCCTCTTCCGGAAGAAGGCCCTCGGCCCCCGGTTCAGCCGCTGGTACTGGATCGCCGCCCTGTGGACCATGACGTTCCCGCTGATCGCCACCTCCTGGGGCTGGATCTTCACCGAGATGGGCCGCCAGCCGTGGGTGGTCTACGGAGTGCTCAAGACCGAGGCCGCCGTCTCCCCCGGGGTCTCCCAGGGCGAGGTCCTCACCTCCATGATCGTCTTCACCCTGCTCTATGCCGTCCTCGCCGTGATCGAGGTCAAACTGCTGGTCAAGTACGTCAAGCAGGGCCCGCCCGAGCTGACCGAGGCCGATCTCAACCCGCCCACGAAGATCGGCGGCGACGAGCGCGACGCCGACCGGCCGATGGCCTTCTCCTACTGAGGCCGAAGGGACTGCTGAGCCATGGAACTCCATGACGTCTGGTTCGTACTGATCGCCTTCCTCTGGATCGGCTACTTCTTCCTGGAGGGCTTCGACTTCGGGGTCGGCGTACTGACCAAACTGCTCGCCCGCGACCGCAAGGAGCGGCGGGTGCTGATCAACACCATCGGCCCCGTCTGGGACGGCAACGAGGTCTGGCTGCTCTCGGCGGGCGGCGCCACCTTCGCCGCCTTCCCCGAGTGGTACGCCACCCTCTTCTCCGGCTTCTATCTGCCGCTGCTGATCATCCTGTTCTGTCTGATCGTCCGCGGTGTCGCCTTCGAGTACCGGCACAAGCGCGACGAGGACCGCTGGCAGACCAACTGGGAGCACGCGATCTTCTGGTGCTCCCTGATCCCCGCCTTCCTGTGGGGCGTGGCCTTCGGCAATATCGTCCGC
Organism: Streptomyces sp. NPDC020875; assembly: GCF_040641415.1. Classification (NCBI taxonomy): domain Bacteria; kingdom Bacillati; phylum Actinomycetota; class Actinomycetes; order Kitasatosporales; family Streptomycetaceae; genus Streptomyces; species Streptomyces sp. NPDC020875. Next base: position 111,915 of record NZ_JBFADP010000003.1, read on the forward strand.
GGGGTGAAGATCAACGGCGAGATGGAGTACGTCGGCAATGTCGCCGACCTCCTCAACCCCTACGCCCTGCTGGGCGGACTGGTCACCCTGAGCCTCTTCACCTTCCACGGCGCGGTCTTCGTCGCGCTCAAGACCGTCGGTGACATCCGGGGCCGGTCCAGGGCGCTCGCCACCAAGCTCGGGCTGGTCACCGCCGTACTCGCCCTCGGTTTCCTGGGCTGGACCCAGACCTCCCGGGGCGACGGTACGAGCCTGGTCGCGCTGATCGTCGCGGTGGTGGCGCTGGTGGCGGCGATCGGGACCAATATCGCCGGACGCGAGGGCTGGTCGTTCGCCTTCTCCGGGGTGACCATCGTGGCCGCGGTCACGATGCTCTTCCTGACCCTCTTCCCGAATGTGATGCCGTCGTCCCTGAACGACGCCTGGAGCCTGACGGTCACCAACGCCTCGTCGACCCCGTACACCCTGAAGATCATGACCTGGTGCGCCGGGATCGCCGCCCCGATGGTGATGCTCTACCAGGGCTGGACGTACTGGGTCTTCCGCAAGCGGATCGGCACCCAGCACATCGCCGACGCGCACTGACCGTGTCCCGTACCGCACCCGACGCGGGCCCGTTCGCGGGGCCGCTCGTCCTCAGGGGATGTTTCACGTGAAACCGATCGACCCGCGTCTGCTCCGCTACGCCCGGGCCACCCGGGGCTTTCTGATCGCGGTGGTCGTCCTCGGGCTGGTCGGGGCGGCGCTGGTGATCGCCCAGGCGATGCTGATCGCCGAGGTGGTGGTGGGGGCCTTCGAAGGGGGGCTGGGCGTCTCGGACCTGCTGACCCCGCTCGCCCTGCTCGCGGCGGTCGCCGTCGGCCGGTCGGTGGTCTCCTGGCTGACCGAACTGGCGGCCCACCGGGCCAGTGCCGCGGTCAAGTCGGAGCTGCGGGGGCGGCTGCTGGAGCGGGCCGCCGCCCTGGGGCCCGGCTGGCTGAGCGGTCAGCGCACCGGCTCCCTGGTGGCACTGGCCACCCGGGGCATCGACGCGCTGGACGACTACTTCGCCCGCTATCTGCCCCAGCTGGGACTGGCCGTGGTGGTCCCGATCGCGGTCCTGGCCCGGATCGTCACCGAGGACTGGGTCTCCGCCGCCATCATCGTGGTGACCCTGCCGCTGATCCCGGTCTTCATGGTCCTGATCGGCTGGTACACCCAGGCCCGGATGAACCGTCAGTGGCGGTTGCTCTCCCGGCTCTCCGGCCACTTCCTCGATGTGGTCGCCGGACTGCCGACGCTGAAGGTGTTCGGCCGGGCCAAGGCGCAGGCCGAGTCGATCCGTACGATCACCGCCGAGTACCGCCGGGCCACCATGCGGACCCTGCGGATCGCGTTTATCTCCTCCTTCGCCCTGGAACTCCTCTCCACCCTCTCCGTCGCCCTGGTCGCCGTCACCATAGGGATGCGGCTGGTCCACGGCGGAATGGACCTCTACACCGGGCTCGTCATCCTGATCCTGGCGCCCGAGGCGTATCTGCCGATCCGGACCGTGGGCACCCAGTTCCATGCGGCGGCGGAGGGCCTGGCGGCGGCCGAGGAGATCTTCACCGTGCTGGAGGAGGAGCCGCGCCGGGCCGGGACCCGGCCGGTGCCCGCCTCGGTCCGGCTGGAGCTGTCCAGGGTGACGGTCCGCCACGAGGGACGTACCGAACCCTCCCTGGACGCCGCGTCGCTGACCGTCGAGGAGGGGGAGACCGTCGCCCTGGTCGGCCCGAGCGGCGTCGGCAAGTCCACCCTGCTCGATGTCGTCCTCGGCTTCACCGACCCCACCGAGGGGCGGATCACCGTCGGCGGCGTTCCGCTCGCCGAACTCGACCCCGACCGCTGGCGGGAGCGAATCGCCTGGGTTCCCCAGCGGCCCCAGCTCTTCGCGGGCACCATCGCCGACAACGTCCGGCTCGCCCGGCCGGACGCCGATGACGAGGCGGTCCGGGAGGCGCTGAGCCGGGCCGGGGCCGACGACTTCGTCCGGGCGCTCCCCGAGGGCGTCGCGACCGTACTCGGCGAGGACGGCGACGGGCTCTCCGCCGGACAGCGGCAGCGCCTCGCGCTCGCCCGCGCGTTTCTCGCCGACCGGCCCGTGGTGCTGCTGGACGAGCCCACCGCCGCCCTGGACGGGGCCACCGAGGAGGCCGTCGTGGCGGCGGTCCGGCGGCTGGCCGCCGGGCGGACCGTACTCCTGGTGGTCCACCGTCCGGCGCTGCTCGCCGTCGCCGACCGCGTCGTCTCCCTGACCCGTACCGGCGCCCGCCAGGCCGTGGGTACGGCCGCCGCTCCGGTCGGTGCGGTCGACGGCGCGGCTGCGGGTCCCGAGCGGCCCGGCGTCGGTACCACCGGCCTCTACGCGGGCTCCGGCACCGACCCCGACACCGCCCCGGCGGACGGCCGGCCGGGCGACGCGTACGACTTCGAACTCCCCGACGACCGGACCACCGCGGCGGGTGTACGGGTCCCCGCCCTCACCCGGGTCCGGCGGGCCGCCCGCCACCAGCGGGGCCGCTTCCGGCTGGCGCTGCTGCTGGGCAGCCTGGCGCTGGGCTCCGCCGTCGGGCTGATGGCGGTCTCCGGCTGGCTGATCTCCCGCGCCTCCGAACAGCCGCCCGTCATGCATCTGATGGTGGCCGTCACCGCGACCCGCGCCTTCGGCATCGGCCGGGCCGTCTTCCGCTACGCCGAACGCCTGGTCTCCCATGACGCCGTGCTGCGGATGCTCGCCGAACTCCGGGTCGCCGTCCATCGCGGTCTGGAGCGGATCGCGCCCGCCGGACTCGGCCGCGCCCGCCGGGGCGATCTGCTCTCCCGGCTGGTCACCGATGTCGACGCCCTCCAGGACTACTGGCTCCGCTGGCTGCTGCCCGCGGGCTCGGCGCTGCTGGTCGGCGTCGCGGCCGTCGGCTTCACCGGCTGGCTGCTGCCGGAGGCCGGGGCGCTGCTCGCCGTCGGACTGCTGGCCGCCGGGCTCGCCGTACCGCTGCTGAGCGGTGCCGTGGCGCGCCGGGCCGAGCGGCAGTTGGCGCCCGCCCGGGGCGCCCTGGCCACCAGGACCGTCGATCTGTTGCGCGGTACCGCCGAACTGACCGTCGCGGGGGCGCTCGGTGCCCGTACCGAAGCGGTCCGGGACGCCGACCGGCGACTCACCCGGATCACCGCCAGGGGCGCCGCGGCCACCGCACTCGGCGCCGGACTCACGACCCTCGCCTGCGGACTGACCGTCGTCCTCGTCGCCTTCGCCGGGGTGCAGGCCGTCCGCGACGGGCGGCTCGACGGGGTCGCCCTCGCGGTCCTCGTCCTCACCCCGCTCGCCGCGTTCGAGGCGGTCAACGGGCTGCCGCTGGCCGTCCAGTACCGGCAGCGGGTCGGGCGGAGCGCCGAGCGGGTGTACGAGATGCTCGACGCGCCCGTTCCCGTACCCGAACCGGAGCGTCCGGCGCGGACGCCCGCGACCGCGTTCCCGCTGGAACTGCGCGGGGTCCGGGCCCGCTACCGGGGCCGGGAGCGGAACGCGCTCGACGGGATCGACCTCACCATCGGCGCGGGCGGCCGGATCGCCGTCGTCGGCGCCTCCGGCTCCGGCAAGACGACCCTCGCCCAGGTACTCCTCCGCTTCCTCGACACCGGGGACGGCACATACGCGCTGGGCGGGGTCGCCGCCCGCGACCTGGACGGCGACACCGTCCGGGGCTTCGTCGGGCTCTGCGCCCAGGACGCCCATGTCTTCGACAGCTCGGTCCGGGAGAACCTCCGGATCGGCCGCCCCGACGCGAGCGACGACGAACTCCGGCGCGCCCTGGCCGACGCCCGGCTGCTGGACTGGGTCGACGGCCTGCCCCGGGGCATGGACACCCTGGTCGGCGAGCACGGCGCCCGGCTCTCCGGCGGCCAGCGGCAGCGGCTCGCCCTGGCCCGCGCCCTGCTGGCCGACTTCCCCGTCCTCGTACTCGACGAGCCTGCCGAGCACCTCGACCTGGCGACGGCCGACGCGCTGACCGCCGATCTGCTGGCGGCGACCGAGGGGCGGACCGCCCGGGGCGCGGCCACCGTACTGATCACCCACCGGCTGACCGGCCTGGACGCCGTGGACGAGATCGTCGTCCTGGCGGAGGGCCGGATCGTCCAGCGCGGCCCGTACGCCGAACTCGCGGCGGCCGAAGGGCCCCTGCGGCGGATGCTGGTACGCGAACGGGAGACGGACGCGGTGGCGGCGGCCCGGGTGGAGGGCGCGGGAGCGGCGATGGCAAGAGTCTGAACGGCGGGTTCGGAGTTCAGGCACCGGTCCGTACGAGGCCGTCGGTGCGGGGCACCGGCCCGTACGGAATCCGGGGCGTCGGCCCGTACGGGATCCGGGGCGGGTCCCGGGCGGGGTCCCGGAGGGGTACGGATCCGGACCGGAAGGGTGTCTTCCGGCCGGTCTGCCGAGCCGACTTTTCTCGGCAAATAGGAATTACTAGGCTCAAGGCCATGACGGCTTCCGACGCTGCCCCCACAGAGCCCGACGACGAGCCGGACGAGGCCGGGGCCGCCGAGTCCGGGACGGCGTCCGGGGCCGGGTCCGGACGCGGGGCCGCCGGAGACGGGCCCCGGGCCGCCGGGGACGAGCCCGAGGAAGGGACCCACGAGCCCCGGGACGAGTCCAGGGATCCGCTGGAAGCCGCAACCCGGGCCACGCGCAGCCTCCAGGGGCTCTCCACCGAGCTGACCGCCCGGGTCCCCCAACTGCTGGAGGCGATGCGGTCCGTCGGTACCGGCCTCGAACTCCATACGACCCTCGACCGGATCTGCGAGACCGCCGCCGAACTCGCCGACGCCCGCTATGCCGCGATCGGCGTCGTGGACGAGGAGGGCCGCGGACTCTCCGACTTCGTCACCCACGGCATCGACGAGGAGACCGCCGCCAGGATCGGCCACCGCCCCGACGGCCACCGGGGGCTGCTCGGCGCGCTGATCCACGACCCCGTGCCGGTGATGCTCACCGATCTGACCTCCGACCCGCGCGCGGCCGGATTCCCGCCCGGCCATCCGCCCATGCGGACCTTCCTCGGCGTCCCCATCCGGGTCCAGGGCGAGATCTTCGGCAATCTCTACCTCGCGGAGAAACGCGGCGGCGCCCAGTTCAACGACTACGACCTCCACATGGTCCGGGTCCTCGCCACCGAGGCGGGCATCGCCATCGGCAACGCCCGGCTCTACGAGGCCGCCCGCCAGCGGGAGCGCTGGATCGACGGCTCCGTCGCCGTCACCACCGCCCTCCTCTCCGGCGGCGACGCCGAGGACGCCCTGACCGTCGTCGCCGAACAGGCCAGACGGCTCGCCGACGCGGCGGCCGGGATCGTCCTGCTCCCGGCGGCCGAGGGCGGCCTGGAGATCGTCGCGGTCGCCTCCGAGCGGCCCGCGACGGCGCTCGGCGAGGTGATGCCCCCGGAGAGCCCGGTGATCGCCCGGCTGCTGGCCGGGGAGCCGGTCTTCGTCGCCGACGCGGCCACCGACCCCCGGGTGATCACCCGCAGCGCCGGCCGGTACGGGCCGTGCATGATGCTCCCGTTGCAGAGCGGCGGCCGGGTCCTGGGCGCGCTGGCGACCCCGAGGACCCGGGGCTCCCGGCAGTTCACCGAGGCCGAGCGGACCCTCGCCACCCAGTTCGCCTCCCAGGCCGCACTGGCGCTGATCATGGCGGAGGCCCAGCGCGACCGGGAACGGCTCGCGGTCTACGAGGACCGCGACCGGATCGCCCGCGATCTGCACGATCTGGTGATCCAGCGGCTCTTCGCCACCGGGATGATGCTGGAGGGCGCGCAGCGGCGGTCCCGGGTGCCCGCCGTCCAGGACGGGGTCGGCAAGGCCGTGGACGAACTGGACGTCACCATTCAGGAGATCCGTACCGCGATCTTCGCCCTCCAGCAGGGACCCGCGGAGGCGCCGTCCGGACTGCGCACCCGGGTCCTGCGGGAGATCAACATGGCGGCCGTACCGCTCGGCTTCACCCCCGGACACCGTTTTCTGGGACCGGTGGACGCGCTGGTGGGCGAGCTGACCGGGAAGAACCTGATCGCCGCGCTGCGGGAGGCGCTGTCGAACGCCTTCCGGCACGCGGACGCCTCCCGGATCGATGTGATCGTGGACGCGACGGTGAAGCTGCCCGACGGATCCGAAGGGGTACGGCTGACGGTCGCCGACGACGGGGTCGGCATCCCCGACGGCGGGCGGCGCAGCGGCCTGCGCAATCTGGCCCGGCGGGCCGAGTCGCTGGGCGGGTCGAGCGTCTGCGGGCCGGGGATCGGTGAGGACGGCCGGGGGACGACGGTCCGCTGGGAGGCACCGCTGTAGCCCGCGGACGGGCCGGACCGCGGGCGGGGCGGCGGGGTCCGTGGGGCCCGCGGGGTCCGTGAGGCGAGGGGTTTTGCTGGTCCGGGTGGCCGTACGACCCCCCGGGCTCCCCGGATGCGTGCCCTCCCCGGGTGACGATCCGACACATGTGCCAAAGACGTCGGTCGCCGTTGCTCGTCCTGGTGGTGATCTGGTCCGTCCTGCTGCCGACCGCCCCGGCGGCGGCCGAGGCGGCCGAGGCGACCGGCGCTGCCGGGGCGGTCGCCCGGACCGACGGTCTGTCCGTCGTCGCCGATCCGGCACCGGACGCGGGGCGGGGGCCGGGCGCCTCGGCCCCGGTTCAGGGCCCCGTTTCCGGTATGTCCGCCGGACCGGGAGCCGGATCGGGAGCCGGTCCCGGTGGTGCACCGGCCCGGTCCTCGGTGGCCACGGTGGCGCTGCTGCCGCCCGGCGGAGGCCCGCAGATCCGGACGAAGGCGCGGGCGGAGGGCAAAACGGAAGGCGAGTCGTCGAGCGATCCGGAATCTGATTCCGATGGGCGGAGCCCGGATCCCGGCCCGGAGCGGGGCCGCGCTGCCGCCCACGGTCCGGTCGCCGGAACCTCCACCGAAGTGGCCCGGCTCTTCGACGAGGCGGCCCGGGTCACGGCCTCGTACGAGCGAAGCACGCGTGAGACGCGCCTGCGGCGGGCGGCGGCCGTACGGCTCCAGGAGCAGCTGGGCCGCCGCCGTACGGAACTCGCCGCGCTCCGCGACGCGGTCGGCGCCGCCGCCCGGGACCAGTACCGCACCGGTGGCCAGCTCACCGCCACCGCCGGGCTGCTGCTCGCCCGCGACCCGGACGCCCTGATGTACGGCAGAAGGCTCGCCCGGCAGGCCCAGATTGCCGTGGAACGGCTGCTGGCCAGGACCGAGGCGGCGGAGCGGCGGCTGACGGCCGCCGAGGACCGGGCCCGCCGGGCCTGGCGCGATCTGGAACTGCGGACCACCCGGCTGGCCCGCTCCAAGGAGCGGCTGGAGACCCGGCTGGCGGCTGCGCGCCGAATCCTCCAGGACGAGGCGCAGAGCCGGTCCGCACGGGGTACGTGCCCCGGCCCGGCGCGCTTCCCGGCGGACCCCGGGACCGGCACCCGGAACCATGGTGCCGACGAAAACGGAACCGAAACTGGAACCAGAAATGGAACCGGAGCGGGGGTATCGGGCGGTCGGGAGATCTGGGTGGCGCCCGTCGACCGGTACCGGCTCTCCGCCGGTTTCGGCAGCGGGGGCGCGCGATGGGCGAACCGCCATACGGGCCAGGACTTCGCCGTCGACATCGGCACACCGGTCCGGTCGGTGGGCGCCGGCCGGGTACTGACCGTCTCCTGCGGGGGCGCCTTCGGGATCCAGATCGTCGTCCAGCACCCCGGCGGCTACTACACGCAGTACGCGCATCTGTCGTCGGCCGGGGTCGTCGGGGGCGAGCCGGTCCGGGCCGGACAGGTGATCGGGCTCGCGGGCTCGACGGGCAACTCCACCGGCCCGCATCTCCACTTCGAGGTACGGATCACCCCGTATCTGGGCTCGGGCGTGGACCCGGCGGCCTGGCTGCGCTCCCGGGGCGTACGACTCCTGCCGTGACCGGCGGCCCTCCGCCCCGGCCCGCGGTGCCGTACGGCCCGCAGTGCCGTGACGCGCGGCTCAGCCGAGGAGACGGCCTCGGTCGCGGTCGCGGTCGCGGTCGCGCAGAATCTGCTCGATGACGACGGCCACACCGTCCTCGTTGTTGGCGACGGTCCGGCCGGACGCCGCGGCGATCACCTCGGGATGCGCGTTCCCCATCGCGTAGGAGGTCCCGGCCCAGCGCAGCATCTCCACGTCATTGGGCATATCGCCGAAGGCCACGACCTCCTCGGCGGTGATCCCGCGTTCGGCGCAGCACCGGGCGAGGGTGCTGGCCTTGCTCACCCCGGGGCCACTGATCTCCAGCAGGGGCCCGGGGCTGGACCGGGTGACGGAGGCGAGGCTTCCGGTGCTCTCGCGGGCGAGGGCGTGAAAGGCGTCGGGCGCCGTGGCCGCGTGGTGGGCCAGCAGCTTCAGCACGGGCGCGGAGCAGACGGCGTCGTCCTGGAGCAGCTTCTCGGCCTCGGCGACGATGGTCCCCGGCTCGTCGTCGTAGAGCGTCGGATACCCCGCCTCGTGGTGGAATCCGGCGGCGGTCTCGATCCCGAAGGTCGTCCCGGGCGCCGTGGCGCGCAGCGACCTGACGACCCCGAGGGCCGTGACGCGCGCCAGCGGATGGACGGTGAGCAGCGTACCGCCGGAGCGCAGATCGACGACGGCGGCGCCGTTGGCGCAGATCGCCAGCCCGTGGCCCTGGACGTGGTCGCTGACGACATCCATCCAGCGGGCCGGGCGGCCGGTGACGAAGAAGACCTCGATCCCGGCCTCCTCGGCCGCCGCGAGCGCGGCGACCGTACGGGCGGAGACCGACTTGTCGTCGCGCAGCAGGGTGCCGTCCAGGTCCGTGGCGATCAGCCGGGGCGGCGCCGGGTACGGGCTGCGGGGATCGATTGCAGGGGTCACACAAGCATTCTCGCGTACCGGCCCGTACGCGTGTACGGGCCGATGGGCCCGTTTTCCCGCCGCCCCGGCCTCGCCGGTCCCTCGGCCGCGCGGGCGGTCAGCGGAGCTGGGTCAGGGCGTCGCAGGCGATCTTCTCGTAGACGGCCTGGTCGGCGGCGAACTCCGAGTCCGGGATCGGCGCGTGGATCACGATCTCGTCGATCCCCAGGGCGAAGTGCGCGCCCGCGAAGTCGACGAAGGCGTCGAGGGAGCGCAGCGGGGTGTTGCCGTCGGGGGTGAATCCGGTCAGCAGGATCCGGTGCGGCCCAGCGCCCTCGCGTCCGGTCTCGGAACAGATCTCCGCCAGCCGCTCGATCTGGGCGCCGATCGCGGCCCGGGACGCCTCGGGGGTCCCCCGCCGCCCGATCTTCGGGTCGCCCGTGGTCACCCACGCCTGCCCGTAGCGGGCGGCCAGCCGCATCCCGCGCGGCCCCGTGGCGGCCACGGCGAACGGCGCCCGCGGCGACTGGACGCAGCCCGGTACGTTCCGGGCCTCCACGGCCGAGTAGTGGACACCCTCATGAGTGATCGCGTCCTCGGTGAGCAGCCGGTCCAGCAGCGCCACGAACTCGGCGAACCGGTCCGCGCGCTCCCGGGGCGTCCACGCCTCCTGCCCGAGCGCCGTCGCGTCGAACCCGTCACCGCCCGCCCCGATCCCGAGGGTGAGCCGCCCGCCCGAGATGTCGTCGAGGGTCATCAGCTCCTTGGCGAGAGTGACCGGATGCCGGAAGTTCGGCGAGGTCACCAGCGTCCCGAGCCGGATCCGCGAGGTCGCGCACGCGGCGGCGGTCAACGTCGGCACCGCCCCGAACCAGGGCCCGTCCCGAAAGGTCCGCCAGGTCAGATGGTCATAGGTGTACGCGGTGTGAAAGCCGAGGTCCTCGGCCCGCTGCCAGATCTGCCGCCCTTCGGCCCAGGGGTGGATGGGAAGGATTACCGTGCTCAGACGCATGACTCAGACCCTACGCGGGCTTCCTGACGTCGGGGATAAGCCGATGGGACGCCGGAGGTGAGACCGGCCCGCCGGGCGATCACGTCTTGTTAAGTCATGTATTACACTTTCCTCATGGCTACGTCCCGCGTCGGCAAGACCAGAGTCACCAGCGTCTCCCTTCGTGCCGAAACCCTGGAGGCGATCCGCGCGCGCGCCGGTAAACAAGGTGTGTCCGCCTATATCGAGGAAGCCGTGCAGCGGCAGCTCCAGCGCGAGGCCATCGACGAGTACATCGCCGCCGCCGAAGCGGAGCACGGCACTGTCGACGCCGCCGAGGTGTCGGAGAAGGCTGAGCGCGTTCGCGCGTATCACGCCGCCCACCGTCGTGACACTCCTGCGGCGGACGCGGCGTGAGCGGCACCCTCGTCCTCGACAGTGAGGCCCTCTCCAAGCTCTCCCGGCGGCACCGTGACATGACCGTATGGCTGGACGTCGCCCGCAAGCTGGACCTGCTCGTCGTGACGAGCACCGCCACCCTGGTGGAGGCGCGCGACCCGAAGGTCCCGCAGGCGGCGTTCGACCATGCCGTTTCCCTGGCCAAGGTGCGCCCGGTCACGGAGGAGATCGCCCGTGCGGCAAGCAGACTGCTTGCCGCCGAGAACCTGCACGGTCACAAGTACGCCATCGACGCGATCCTCGCGGCCACGGCTCACGAGGAGCACGGCGACATCACCGTCATCACGAGCGACACGGATGACCTGCGCCGACTGTGCCACTCTCGGATCGCCGTCGAGCCGATCTGAGCACTCGCGGGGATCGGCGTCGGTACCGCTCCGAACCAGGGCCCTTCCGGAAGGCGGCGCGCTTACCGCAGCATGCTGGTTCCATGGCGAATACGACCCGCATCACGGTCACCCTGCCCGCTGGACAGGTGGCGGAGCTGAAGAGGCTCACGGACAACGTTTCCGGCTATGTCGCGGCGGCGGTCGCCCGGCAGATCCGGCATCAACTGCTCGGCGAGGAACTGCGCCGTCACGAGGAGGAGCACGGCGCCTTCACCGAGCAGGAGTTGGCGGCAGCGCAGGCCAGGATCTTCGGCACGGCCGGGCGCGATGAATCAGCAGGCGCCGCGCCGACCGGGCAGCCATCCGGACGCCCTGCCGAGTTGCCCGAGTAGGCCGCTTCGGGCTCGGCCTCTGCTGGAAAGTAATCGGACAACTCAGGTTTGATCCACAGTCAACCCTGGTTATCCACAGGGGAATTGGCGATTCTGTGGACAACTCCGCTCCGTAATCGTAGTTTTGCCCAATATCGCTGGTGCGAAGGGGCCTTGAACCCAATGCAGCCAAGGCCCCTTCTTCACCGCCTGTTTGGGTCGGTGATGCCCAACTCGACGGCCCGGCCTCCTCCGATCGCTTCATCGACGGCTCGCGCCGCCCCGCTCACAACGGCGGCTCCAGCCGGGATATCCCGCGCAACAGCTTTGGTGCGAAACGGGACATCAGCAGGGCTCCGCGCGCTTCCGGGGTCACCGGGACCACGGCGATATCGCGGACCACCGCCCGCAGAATCGCCTCCGCCACCTTCTCCGGGGCGTAGTTCCGCAGCCGGTACAGCCGGGCCGACTTCCGCCGCAGGCGCCGCTCTTCGGCCGCGTCGACCCCGGTGAACCTGGTCGTCGCCGTGATGCCCGTATTCACGATGCCGGGGCAGACCGCCGTCACCCCGATGTCCCGGCCCGCCAGCTCGGCCCGCAGGCTCTGGCTCAGCATCAGCACGGCAGCCTTGGAAGTTCCGTAGGCGGAGAGCGACTTCAAGGGCTGATAGGCCGCCGCCGAGGCGATATTGACGATATGGCCGCCCTGGCCGCGCTCGGCCATCTGCCGCCCGAAGAGCCGGCAGCCGTGGATCACGCCCCACAGATTGACGTCGAGGACCCTCCGCCAGTCCTCGGGCGCCGTCTCCAGGAAAGGCCCGGCCACCCCGATCCCCGCGTTGTTGACCAGGACGTCCACCACCCCGTACTCCCCGGCCACCTTCCCCGCCAGCTTCTCCATCGCCGACTCGTCGGCCACATCGGCCTGTTCGGACCAGGCCGAGGCCGCGCCGAGCGACCGGGCCCGCTCGGCCGTCCGCGCCGCGCCCTCGGCGTCCAGGTCCACGGCCACCACCCGGGCCCCCGCCACCGCGAAGGCGAGCGCCGTCGCCCGGCCTATCCCGCTCGCCGCGCCCGTCACCAGCACCAGCCGCCCGCCGAACCGCTCGGCGTACGGCCCCGAACCGGGCACCCGCGCCAAAGTCGGCCCCGCCGCCGGGACTTTCCCCGGGGCCGCGACCTCCGCGGGTACCGTCGCCGTGTCCGCCACCGAATCGCCGGCCGGGGGCGTCGCCTCCCCGGACGCCTCCTCGGACGCGGTCTCGGGCGCTGCCTCGTGCACCCGTACGAAGTCGGCGATCCAGGAGGACAGTTGATCCGGCCGGGTCCGGGGAACCCAGTGCCCCGCCGCCAGCGACCGGCGGGTCAGGCCCGGCGCCCACTTCTCCAGGCCGTCGTAGAGCCACCGCGACAGATACGGATCCCCGTCGGGCACGATCAGCTGGACCGGGGCGTGCGCGTACGCGTCCGGGCGCGGCCGGGACATCCGGGTCCGGACGTTGTCCCGGTAGAGCCAGGTGCCGTGCGCCGCGTCGTCGGGGAGCGACGGTGTCGGATAGCCGCCGCCCGTCACTTTCTCCCGCCGCGCCAGCATCCCCGGCCAGGCCCGGCCGAGGGGACCCCGCCAGGCCCGCTCGGGCAGGACGGGGGTGTGCAGCGCGTAGACGTACCAGGAACGGACGTTCTGCCGCAGCAGTTGGGCGAGCGCCCGGGGTGTGGGCCGCGAGGCCCGCTGCCGCCGCCAGAGGGCCATATGGTCCAGGGACGGCCCGGAAATCGAGGTGAAGGAGGCGATCCGGCCCTCGGTCCGCCGTACGGTGACGAACTCCCACGCCTGGACCGACCCCCAGTCGTGGCCCACGACATGCACCGGACCGCCGGGGCCGACCTCGTCCACCACCGCGAGGAAGTCGTCCGTCAGCTTTTCCAGGGTGAAGCCGCCGCGCAGCGGACTCGGCGCCGAGGAGCGGCCATGGCCCCGGACGTCGTACAGCACCACATGGAAGCCGTGCTCCCCGGCGAGCCGCCCGGCGACCTCCGACCACACCTCCTTGCTGTCGGGGTAGCCGTGGATCAGGACGACCGTCGGCCGCCGCGCGTCGCCCGCCTCGGCCACGCACAGCTCGACCCCGCCCGTCCGTACCCACCGCTCCCGCACACCCGGGATCCCGGACCCGTCACGACCGGACCCGTCACGACCGGACCCGTCATGACCGGCCCCGCTCCGACCCGCCACATCACGACCGGAACCGTCGCGACCCGCCCCGCCGGGATCCGGTTCGCCGTCACCGGGCTTCTCGCCACCGCTGTGCACCGCCCACCCCTCTCCGTTCCGTACGCGTGCCGTCGCGCTCCGCGATCGCCGCCTGCCACGGACGAATGTGACAAGGCCCGGCGACGGCGTCAAGGCGCGCCCGCCGCCTGTGGACAACCCGCCAGCCGCCCGCCCTGCGCCCTCGTGACGCCCCGCGCCGCCGCCCGCCGCGTACCGCCCGCGCCCCCGGCCCCGTACGCCCTCCCCGGTAGCCGGGGCGTCGCCGATCGGACGACACCCCGCCCGCCCCGCCACTGACTTTCGTCGCTCCCCCTAAGGCCATGTCCACCTCAGGTCTGACAGGGATCCGACCACGAAGACTGATGCCCGCGCGGCCCGCCACCACTACGGTCGAGTGGTGACTGTGATCGCCACCGAAAGCCTCAGCATGCGGTTCCCCCGGGTAACCGCTCTCGACCGGCTCTCCTTGGACATCGGACCGGGCGTGACCGGACTGGTGGGTGCCAACGGGGCCGGAAAGTCCACCCTCATCAAGATCCTGCTGGGCCTGACCCCGGCTTCGGAGGGCCGGGCCACCGTACTCGGCTTCGACGTGGCCACCGCGGGCTCCTCGATCCGTGAGCACGTCGGCTACATGCCCGAGCACGACTGTCTGCCGCCCGATGTCTCGGCCACCGAGTTCGTCGTCCATATGGCCCGGATGTCCGGACTGCCGCCCGCCGCCGCCCGCGAGCGCACCGCCGACACCCTGCGCCATGTCGGCCTCTACGAGGAGCGTTACCGCCCCATCGGCGGCTATTCGACCGGTATGAAGCAGCGGGTGAAGCTCGCCCAGGCGCTGGTCCACGACCCCAAGCTGGTTCTCCTCGACGAGCCGACCAACGGGCTCGACCCGGTGGGCCGGGACGAGATGCTGGGACTGATCCGCCGGGTCCACACGGACTTCGGCATCTCCGTCCTGGTCACCTCCCACCTCCTCGGCGAGCTCGAACGCACCTGTGACCATGTCGTCGTCATCGACGGCGGCAAGCTGCTGCGATCCAGTTCCACCAGTGACTTCACCCAGGTCACCACGACCCTCGCCGTCGAGGTCACCGACTCCGACGAGCACCCCGACGGCACCGCCGCCCTCCGGGAGCGGCTGACCGCCGCCGGAGTCGTCCTCCACGACCGGGTCGAGGAGGGCCTGCCCGGGGCGGGCCACATCCTGCTGATCGAGGCCGAGGGGGAGCAGACGTACGACACCGTCCGGGACGTCGTCGTCGAACTCGGCCTGGGACTCGTCCGGATGGAACAGCGCCGCCACCACATCGCGGAGGTCTTCCAGACGGACGGCGCGACCGCGACCGCCGCCACCACGACCAACCCGGCGGCCGTCGCCGCCCACCCGGCCCCGGCCGTGAAGGGGGACCCCCGATGAGCAACAGGACCCCCGTCCCGGCCCCGGGCTCGCCCGCGGACGCCGCTGAGTCCGCCCGGATCCACAACATCGGCTACCGCCACTACGACGGACCGCGTCTGGGCCGCGCCTATGTGCGCCGGTCCCTGTACGTGCAGTCCCTGCGCGGCGCCTTCGGACTCGGCCGTTCCGCCAAGTCCAAGGTCCTGCCGATGATGCTGTTCGCGGTGATGTGCCTGCCCGCGCTGATCATCGTCGCGGTCGCCGTCAGCCTCAAGTCCGACGAACTGCCGCTGGACTACGCCGAGTACGGCTTCTTCCTCCAGGCCGTCATCGGTCTCTTCGTCGCCGCCCAGGCGCCGCAGGCGGTCTCCCGCGATCTCCGGTTCCGTACCGTGCCGCTCTACTTCTCCCGCCCGCTGGAGCGGGTCGACTACGTCCTCGCCAAGTACGGCGCCATGGCGACGGCGATGCTGATCATCACCGGTACGCCGCTGATCCTGCTCTACCTGGGCTCGCTGCTGGCCAAGATGGACTTCCTCGACCAGACCAAGTACTTCACCCAGGGCCTGGTCGCCGCCGCCGTGCTCTCCGTGCTCTTCGCCGGGCTCGCCCTAGTCCTGGCCGCCGCCACCCCCCGCCGGGGCTTCGGCGTCGCCGCGATCATCGCCATGCTGACGATCACCTACGCCGCCGTCTCCACCGTGCAGGGGATCGCCCACGGCACCGGAAGCACCGAAGTCGTCCAGTGGTTCGGCCTCTTCTCGCCCTACACCCTGGTCTACGGCATTCAGAACGCCTTCCTGGGTACGGACTCCGTCTTCCCCGGCGGCCACGAGACCAGTGCCGGGGTCGGCGCGCTGTACGTCCTGGTCGCCGCCGGGCTGATCGCCGGTTCGTACGCCCTGCTGATGAGCCGCTACCGGAAGGCGGGGCTGTGACCGAGCCGCTGCCGCACCCGACCGCCGCCGCCACCCGCCGCGAATCGCCCGGACCGTCCCGGTCCGGATTCCGGCAGAGCCGAGAGAACGGGCCCCGCCCATGACCACCATCTCCATCGACCACGTCTCCCGGTGGTTCGGGAACGTCGTCGCCGTCAACGACATCACCATGGCCGTCGGCCCCGGTGTCACCGGTCTGCTGGGTCCGAACGGAGCCGGGAAGTCCACCCTCATTAATATGATGGGCGGATTCCTGGCGCCCTCCACGGGAAGTGTCACCCTGGACGGCACCCCGATCTGGCGCAACGAGTCGGTCTACCGCGAGATCGGCGTCGTACCCGAGCGCGAGGCGATGTACGACTTCCTCACCGGCCGGGAGTTCGTCGTCGCCAACGCCGAACTGCACGGCCTGGGCGACCGGGAGGCCGCCCGCGCCCTCGCCACGGTCGAGATGGAGTACGCCCAGGACCGGAAGATCGCCACCTACAGCAAGGGCATGCGCCAGCGGGTGAAGATGGCGTCGGCCCTGGTCCACGAACCGTCCGTACTGCTGCTCGACGAGCCGTTCAACGGAATGGACCCCCGGCAGCGGATGCAGCTGATGGATCTGCTGCGCCGGATGGGCTCCGACGGCCGTACGGTGCTGTTCTCCTCCCACATCCTGGAGGAGGTGGAGCAGCTCGCCGCCCATATCGAGGTGATCGTCGCCGGACGGCACGCCGCGTCCGGGGACTTCCGGCGGATCCGGCGGCTGATGACGGACCGGCCGCACCGCTATCTGATCCGCTCCAGCGACGACCGCGCGCTCGCGGCGGCGCTGATCGCCGACCCGTCGACCGCCGGGATCGAGGTGGACACCACCGAAGGCGCCCTGCTCATCCAGGCCGTCGACTTCGGCCGCTTCACCGAACTCCTGCCGAAGGTCGCCCGGCGGCACTCGATCCGGCTGCTCACGGTCTCACCGTCGGACGAATCCCTCGAATCCGTCTTCTCGTACCTCGTAACGGCCTGAAAGGAGCTGTGACACCACCATGTACAACCCCACGGTCGCCCGGCTCACCTACCGGGCCGTACTCGGCCGCCGCCGCGCGGCCATCCTCTTCATCCTGCCGGGGCTGCTGCTGCTGATCGCGGTGGCTGTCCGGGGCTTCTCCGGCGTCGACGACCAGGTCGCCAACGACATCCTGGCCGGGTTCGCCATCGCCACCATGGTGCCGCTGATCGGAGTGATCGCGGGCACCGGCGCGATCGGCCCCGAGATCGACGACGGCTCCATCGTCTATCTGCTCGCCAAGCCGGTGAAGCGGCCGACGATCATCATCACCAAGCTGATCGTCGCGATCGCTGTCACCATGGCCTTCTCCGCGATCCCGACCCTGATCGCGGGCTTCATCCTCAACGGCAACGGCCAGCAGATCGCCATCGCGTACACGATCGCCGCCCTCTTCGGCTCGATCGCCTACAGCGCGCTCTTCCTGCTGATCGGCACGGTCAGCCGGAACGCGGTCGTGATCGGTCTGATCTACGCCCTGGTCTGGGAGGGCGTGTTCGGCAGTCTGATCGAGGGCGCCAAGACGCTCAGTGTGCAGCAGTGGTCGCTGGCGCTCGCCGAGCGGATCGCCGCCGACGGAATGGTCGACTCCGCGGTGAAGCTGCCGGTCGCCGTGGTCCTGCTGACCGTCGCCACGGTCGGCGCCACCTGGTACGCCGGGCAGCGGCTGAAGGTGCTGAAGCTGGCCGGCGAGGAGTGACGTACGGCCCCTGATCTCTGATTCGGCCCCCGGCCGCGGAAGCCCGGCTTCCGCGGCCGGTCCCGTTTCCGGGCGTACGACACCGGTCACATCGCGGGGCCCATCGCGGGCGGAGCCGTACGGCACCTGCTCCGTTCCGGGTCGTACGGTGCCGATGCCCTTCGGGGTCGTACGGTGCCGGTCTCTTTCCGGGTCTACGGTGCCGGTCCCGGCCTCGTACGCCCAGGGAAACCGGGGCGAAATTCGGTGGCGGGCCAACGGTGTCGGGAGGAGAGTGGGGTGACCGGGACAGCCGGAACCCCGGGTCCGGGAGAGGAGCACGACACCGCCCCGCGCGGGTCGGGCTTCCGTCCGGGCGGGCACCGGCGGGCCGCGGAGCCGCCGTCATGGCGACACTCCGCGCCGCGGTGCGGCCCGAGGGGGCGGTCGCTTCGAGCGCGCTGAGGCGCGGACCGCCCCCTTCCCCCGGCCGTCAGGTCGAAGGGCGGGGGAAGTAGCTGTCGGGCCGGAGCCCACAGCCATCGCGGGCCCGGAGCCCGCGGCGATCAAGCCGCGAGCAGGGACTCCAGCTTCACCGCGATACCGTCCTCGTCGTTCGACGCGGTCGTCTCGTCGGCGACGGCCTTCAGCTCATCATGGGCGTTGGCCATCGCGACCCCGTGCCCGGCCCAGCCGAACATCGGGACATCATTGGGCATATCGCCGAAAGCGATCGTGCTCGCCGCCTTCAGCCCCAGCCGCCGCGCGGCCAGCGACAGCCCGGTGGCCTTGGTCAGACCCAGCGGAATCAGCTCCACGATGCCCGGCCCCGCCATGACCACATCGACCAGCCCGCCCACGGTCTCCCTGGCGACCCGGGTCAGCTCGTCGTCGTCCAGCGTGCGGTGCTGGATGTAGATCTTGTTGAGGGGCTCGGCCCACAACTGCTCCACCTCGGTCAGCGGCAGATACGGCAGCGGCCCCTCATGGGCCACGTAGTCGGCGCTGACCAGGACGTCCCCGTCCAGCCCGTCCCGGCTGGCGGCCAGCGCCACCCGCCCGATCTCCGCCTCCAGCTTGGCCAGCGCGATCGCGGCGATCTTCCGGTCGAGGGTGAGGGACGTCAGCAGCCGGTGCTCGCCCGCGTGGTAGACCTGCGCGCCCTGGCCGCAGACCGCGAGACCGCGGTAGCCGAGGTCGTCCAGTATGTAGCGGGTCCACGGCACGCCGCGGCCGGTGACCACGATATGCGCGGCGCCCGCCGCCGTGGCGGCGGCGAGCGCGTCCCGGGTCCGGGCCGAGACCGTGCCGTCCCCGCGCAGCAGCGTGCCGTCGAGATCGGTCGCGACCAGCCCGTACGGGAAAGCTCCCGCCGGCTCCCGTATGTCCCGCTCCCCGGGCCCGCCCGTCGCGCTCACCGGGAGACCGGCTCCAGCAGCTCACGGCCGCCGAGGTAGGGGCGGAGCACCTCGGGAACGCGGACCGAACCGTCCGCGAGCTGGTGGTTCTCCAGCAGGGCCACGATGGTCCGCGGGACGGCGCAGAGCGTGCCGTTCAGCGTCGCCAGCGGCTGGGTCTTCTTGCCGTCCCGGTACCGGATCGACAGCCGCCGGGCCTGGAAGTTGTCGCAGTTCGACGCGGACGTCAGCTCGCGGTACTTGCCCTGGGTGGGGATCCACGCCTCGCAGTCGTACTTACGCGAGGCCGAGGAGCCGAGATCGGCGGAGGCCACGTCGATGACCTGGAAGGGCAGTTCGAGGGCGGTCAGCCACTGCTTCTCCCAGTCGAGGAGCCGCTGGTGCTCGGCCTCGGCGTCCTCGGGGGCCACATAGGAGAACATCTCGACCTTGTCGAACTGGTGCACCCGGAAGATGCCGCGGGTGTCCTTGCCGTACGTGCCCGCCTCCCGCCGGAAGCAGGGCGAGAAGCCCGCGTACCGCAGCGGCAGCTTCTCCGCGTCGATGATCTCGTCCATGTGGTAAGCGGCGAGCGGGACCTCGGAGGTGCCGACCAGGTAGTAGTCGTCCTTCTCCAGGTGGTAGACGTTCTCCGCGGCCTGGCCGAGGAAGCCGGTGCCCTCCATGGCGCGCGGGCGGACCAGCGCCGGGGTCAGCATCGGGATGAACCCGGCCTCGGTCGCCTGCGCGATCGCGGCGTTGACCAGGGCCAGCTCCAGCAGCGCGCCGACGCCCGTCAGATAGTAGAAACGGGAGCCGGAGACCTTGGCGGCGCGCTCGACGTCGATCGCGCCCAGCTTCTCGCCCAGCTCCAGATGGTCCCGGGGCGCGAAGCCCTCGGCCGCGAAGTCGCGGATCGTCCCATGGGTCTCCAGGACGACGAAGTCCTCCTCGCCGCCGACCGGGACATCGGGGTGGACCAGGTTCCCCAGCCGCAGCAGCAGCTCACGGGCCTGCTCGTCGGCCTCGTTCTGCTCCGCCTCGGCGGCCTTGACCTCGGCCTTCAGCTGCTCGGCCCGCTTCAGCAGCTCGACCCGCTCCTCGGGGGTCGCCTTGGGGACGAGCTTGCCGAGGGACTTCTGCTCGGAACGCAGCTCGTCGAAGCGCGCGCCGGACGACCTGCGGCGCTCATCGGCGGAGAGCAGGGCGTCGACGAGTTCGACGTCCTCTCCACGGGCGCGCTGGGAGGCGCGAACACGGTCGGGGTCCTCACGGAGCAGGCGAAGGTCAATCACCCCACCAGGCTACCGGTGCCCGCCTCGGGCTCGGCCACTTCATATTGCGTTGCGTTGGGATCTGTCCGTATCGGTGGCATTGATGGCTTTGGTGACATTTGCCGTTATTCAGCGGATTGTGGAGTGGTGCGGGGATCGGGCGCGGCGATCGGGTGCGGGTCGGGCGGGTTCCGGGGTGCTCCCCGCCGTTCGCCGTGTGCTCCGTGAATGGGGTCCGGGGATGCTTCGTGCCCTGGTCGGCGGGGGTCCGGCCGGCGTCAAGCGGGATCGGGGCGCTTCGCCGGAACGGGGCACGGCGGGGCGGCCGGAATTGACCCATGTTCCTTGCGGACCGGGGAACTTGGGGCCTCGTTGTCCACAGGAGGGGCGATGGTCGAAAAGTTATCCACAGGCTGTGTGAGAAAACTGTGGATTCCGGAAGTGATCATTCCTGTGGGCTCTCGGTTCGACTTCGGGATTCCTTTGCCAAACCCCCGCCATCCACTCATTCGGGTGGGAATTGCTCTCTCTTGGGGGGTGATGGATGAAACAGGGGTGACGGGCGGAGGTCCGGGGCCCGGCGGCCGTGCTGTGGACGATGTGACGCCGACCACGGCCGGTGCGAGGGGTGGAGGGGATAGGTGGCCCGATTTGTCGACGATGTCGGGCCACTCTGTCGACTTGTCCCCAGGTCGAGAACCCGTACCTGTGGATAACTCTGTGGATGATGAAAATCAGCAGGTAGGACAGTTCCGGTCAGCCGGGCCCGGCGGTCGGGAAGCGCCTGGAACCCGGCCCGGAGCGGGGCAACACAGGACAGGCCCCGGTACGGAGCCGACACCGCCTCCGTCGTCCGGCGTCCAGGGCCTCGTGCCGGTGTGCCGGTATGCCTCAGACCCGGCCGTCCTGGCAGCGGGCCAGCCAGTCCGACGCCTCCGTGAACTCCTCGTCCGACGTACCCGCCCGCGGCCCGCGGACATCCCCCGGCGATACCCCCGCCCGCGGGTACGAGCCCAGGAACCGCACCTCCGGACAGATCCGCTTCAGCCCCATCAACGC
Source organism: Streptomyces sp. NPDC020875 (assembly GCF_040641415.1). Lineage (NCBI taxonomy): Bacteria > Bacillati > Actinomycetota > Actinomycetes > Kitasatosporales > Streptomycetaceae > Streptomyces > Streptomyces sp. NPDC020875. Next base: position 133,046 of record NZ_JBFADP010000003.1, read on the forward strand.
CTCACCGACCCGCCGGTCGGAGATATGGCCCTCCGCGTCGACCGCGAAGCAGTAGTTGCCGATGCCCTGCCCCGTCGGACGCGACTGGAGCAGCATCAGGTTCACGCCGCGTACCGCGAACTCCTGCAACAGCTCCAGCAGACCGCCCGGATGGTCCTCCCGCTGCCAGATGACCACCGACGTCTTGTCCGCCCCCGTGGGCGCGGCGGGCCGGGCGGGCCTGCCCACCAGGACGAACCGGGTCTCCGCGTTCTCCGCGTCGTGGATATCGGTCACCAGCGCTTCCAGACCGTACGTCGCCGCCGCGAACTCGCCCGCGAAAGCCGCGTCGTACCGGCCCTCCTGCACCAGCCGGGCCCCGTCCGCGTTGGACGCCGCCGACTCCCACAGGGCGTCCGGCAGATGGGCCCGCAGCCACTTGCGCACCTGGGGCTGGGCCACCGGATGCCCGGTCACGGTCTTGATCTCCGACAGCTTCGTCCCCGGCCGTACGAGCAGGGCGAAGGCGATCGGCAGCAGCACCTCGCGGTAGATCATCAGCGGCTCGCCCGACGCCAGCTCGTCCAGGGTCGCCGTCACCCCGCCCTCGACGGAGTTCTCGATCGGGACGAAGGCCGCCGCCGCGTCCCCGTTCCGTACGGCGTCGAGTGCGGCCGGGACCGACACCATCGGGACGAGCTCCCGGGTGGCGGCCTCAGGCAGTGTGCGGAGGGCGGCCTCGGTGAAGGTGCCCTCGGGACCCAGATACGTATACCGCGTGGCTGACATACGGTCACCCTAGTAGGACGGCCGGGCCCGGCCCGGCGATCGGCGGAACGAGCGGCAGCGGCCGGAGAGACGGCGGCGGCCGAAGGTGCTGACGGGACGGAAGGGCCGTCAGGGCCGGGTCACGACTCCAGCAGCCGCTGCCCGACGTACTCGCCCTCCGCCGCGCCCCCCGGTACCGCGAAGAGACCGCTCGACTCGTGGCGGACGAACGCCGAGAGCGCGTCGCCCCGGTCCAGCTTCCGCTGGACGGGGACGAAGCCGCGCAGTGGATCCGCCTGCCAGCAGACGAAGAGCAGCCCCGCGTCCGGCGCGCCGTCCGCGAGTACGCCGTCGTGGTACGAGAAGGGGCGCCGCAGCATCGCCGCGCCCTGGTTCTGCTCCGGCGCCGAGATCCGGGCGTGCGCGTTGGCCGGGATCACCGGTCTGCCGTCGGCGGCCAGCGCGTCCAGCGCCAGGGGGGTGGTCTCCGAGCCGCCGGTGAGCGGGGCGCCGTCGGACTTGCGCCGCCCGATCACCCGTTCCTGCTCGGTCCGCGGCAGCCGCTCCCAGGTGTCGAGGAGCATCCGGATCCGCCGGACGACGACATACGAGCCTCCGGTGAGCCACTCCTGGTCCCCGCCGGGCGCGACGAAGATCCGGCGGTCGAAGTCGGGGTCCGCCGGACGTGGGTTGTTGGTGCCGTCGATCTGGCCCATCAGATTGCGGGCGGTCATCGGGCGGTCCGTGGCGCCGGGCGAGCGGTTGAAGCCGTCCATCTGCCAGCGGAGCCGGGCGGCGTCCCCGGCGGCCCGCTGTACGGCCCGCAGGGCGTGGAAGGCGACCAGGGCGTCATTCGCCCCGATCTGGACCCACAGATCGCCTTCGGAGCGCCGGGGGTCGAGCTGGTCGGAGGAGAACGCGGGCAGCGGCTTCAGCCCCGCCGGGCGCCGGGCTCCCAGCCCCGTACGGTCGAAGAAGGTCCGGCCGAAGCCGAAGGTGAGGGTCAGCGACGACGGCCCGGCGTCGAGGGCCACACCCGTATCGCCGTCGGGCGCGGGCTCGCCCGCCATCAGGGCCGCCGCCAGCGCCGACCAGCGGCGCAGCAGGGCCGCCGCCTCCTTGCGGCCCGCCCCGGGCGCCAGATCGAAGGCGGTCAGATGGCCGCGGGAGTGCAGGGGCGTGGTGATGCCCGCCTGATGTTTCCCGTGAAACATCGCCGCCGTCGCGCCGACCGAGGTCAGGGCCGTCGGTACGTCGGTGGTGGCGGCATGGGCCGCTGCGCCGCCCGCGCCGCCCAGTGCCAGCCCGGCCGCGCCCGCCGCTCCGGCGGCCGAGAGGACCCGGCGCCGCGAGGGTCCCCCGGCGCCGGGGCCGGAACCCTCACCGGCTTGCCGCCCCGGCCCGGAATCCGGACCCGAACCGTCTCGGCGCCCCGGCCCGGAATCCCGGCCCGAACCCTCCCGGTGACCCGGTTCGGTCGCCGGTTCCGGCGTCCCGCCGGGTCGTCCGTGCGTGCCCCGCCCGGCCGGTACGGAGGCGGGGGCGCCCGCCTCCGTATCCGGCTCTCCCGAAGGGGTCCGGGTCCGCGCGGAGGTCTTTCCGGCGGCGGTCGTCTTCTTCTTCGCCATGGGGTACGTCAGCCGATCTTCATGCTCTGGTCGACGGAGGTCTGGTCGATGTCCGAGGTCCGTACGGTCACCCTGATCCGCCAGTCGCCCGCCACGGGGATCCGTACGGCGTCGGCGCTCCACTCTCCCGGCGCCGTCCGCACGGGGGTCACGGCCAGCGGGCCGATCTCCTGGGCGGGGAGGGTGAGGGCGACCCGTACCTCCGGAACGTCCAGCGGGCCGCCGTCCGGGCCGGTGACCCGGATCCGGAGGCCGTTGGGGCCCCGGCCCGCCGGGTCGAGGGCGAGCCGGATCGTGCCCCGGCCGTCGGTGCCGCCCGTGTCGAAGGGGATCTCAACCTCGGCCGGGGTACCGGTGCCCGAGGGCGCCGGTGACGAACCGGCGGTCGTGGCCGCCCGGTCCGCCGTCTCCGCGGTCCGGGCGGGCTCGGTGGCCGTCAGTGCCGTGGTCACGGCCAGGACGACGGCCGCGATCCCGGTCTCCACCAGGACGGAACGGCGCAGTCCGGAGCGTACGGGGTCGGCGTCCCGGGCCTTGCGACGCGCGGTGGAGGCCACCGCGGCACGCTGCCGGGCCAGCTGGGCCGCGCGTACCGGATCGGCGTCTGCCGGATCGGCGTGTAGCGGATCGGGCCCGGCCGCCGGGGAACCGGCCCGGTCCGGGACGTCCCCGGCGCCACCGGCCTCCGGGGTCCGGGCGAACTCCTCGGCCGCCCGCACCTCCAGACACCGCGAGCACTCCGAGTGACCCGGCTCCCGCGCCGCCGCGGCCGCCTCCAGCCGGGCCGTCCAGCGGCGGGACCAGCGGGCGACGGCCACCATCAGCACCACCAGCGCCACCTTGACCAGCAGCAGCCGCCCGTACGGCGTCCCGGTCAGCGCCGACCAGGAACCGATCTGCCGCCAGGACTGATAGAGCCCGGTCACGGCGAGGACGACCACACAGCCGAGGGCGACGCCGGAGAACCGGCGTACCGCCGACGGCTCCAGCGACGGCTCCCGGCGCAACGCCGTGAGCAGGGTCGCCAGCCCGCCGAGCCAGCCCGCGACCGCCAGCAGATGGAGGACGTCGAGGGGGATGGCGAGACCGGTCTGGATACCGGTGGAGGCGTGTTCGGAGAGCGCCCAGGTGGCGGCGATCCCGGCACAGACCACCGCGCCGCCGACCCTCAGCCCGAAGGCCAGGTCCTCCCGGCGGTCGTCCACCGGGTGCGGCTCCCCGCCCGGGGCGGGAACCGGGGCCTCATGGCGCCGGACCCGCTGGCCGTAGGCGCCGATGAGGACGGCGACGAAGAGCGCCGCGGCCCCGAGCAGCAGCAGCCGTGAGACCAGGGCGGCGCCCGTCTTGCTCGCCAGGACGTCCTGGAGACCGCCGAGGTCGAAGACGTCCGCGAGCTTCCCGGAGCCGGTGTACGGCACCCGGAGCATCAGCATCGCCACGGTCGCCGCCGTCAGGACCGCCCAGGAGCGGGTGATCAGCTTCTGGACGGACCGTACGGACGCGCCCCGGGGCCAGCAGACCAGGACGAAGGCCGCGGCGCCGCAGAGCAGGACGAAGCCCGCGTAGGAGATGTACCGCGCGATGTCGTACAGCGTGCCGACGGTTCCGCCGCCCGCCGCGCCGTCGGGCAGTGCGACCGTGGTCGCGGACGGCGCCCCGACGGAGAAGGTGAAAGCGCCGGAGATCGGATGGCTGTCGGCGGACACGGCCTGCCAGGCGACGGTGTACGTGCCGTCCGGCAGCCCGGTCCGCAGGCCGACGGAGTAGGCGACCCTGCCGTCGGCGGAGCGGTCGCGGACCGGACCGGAGTCCGCCCGCGACCCGTTCGGTTCGAGTACCCGGATCGAGCCGTCGCCCATGGCGAGCTGCTCGGAGAAGGTCAGGGTGACCTCCGCCGGGGCCGTGGCCACCACCGCCCCGTCCTTCGGGTCGCTCCCGGTCAGGGCGGCATGGGCGGCCGCGGGACCCGCTGCCGCCAGCAGGGCGCTCAGCACCGTGCCGACGAGGACGACGGCGGCGAGCAGGGCCCGTAGCGGCCCGGCCGGACGCGCCGACCGGACCGGTGGGGGATGGGGGGCGGTGATGGTTGTCATGGCTTCCTCAGGGATCCTCGGCTCAGTGGTGCCCGCCGGAGGCGTGCCCCGACTTCTCCGGTGATTCCCCGGACTTCCCCGTCCCCTCCGGACGCTCGGAGTCCGGCTCGGTCGCGGGGTTGTAGGTGGCGTCCATGACGGGGAGTTCGACCCGGATCGGGTCGGACGTCTCGAAATGCAGCTCGATCACGACCTTCTGGCCCTTGGCCGGCCGGGACTTCAGCCGCTCGAACATGATGTGGTTGCCACCGCGTTCGAGGGCGAGCGACCCGTCGGCCGGAACGGGGAAGGAATCGACCTTCCGCATCCGCTGGCCCTCGGTCTCGTGGATCGTGATCCGGTCGGAGATCGAGCTGGTGACGGAGGTGAGCCGGTCGGCCTTCCCTCCCCCGTTCCGTACGGTCAGAAACCCGGCGGCCATGTCATTGACGGGTTGTGGCATGAATTCGCCACTTACTGTCAATTCGGGCGCGTTCGGCCTACCGTTGGAGGAGTCCGAGGAGCAGGCGGTCAGCGTCACGGCCGTCCCGGTGACGACGACGGCGAGTGCTATCAGGGGGTATGCCGCGCCCCCTCGCCGCCACCGTGCCCGGTCCCGGCCCCCGTGTCCGTCGCTCACGGGGCCTCCCCGCGGACGAGCTTCGGCAGGTCCTTGGCGTATGCCTCGGGCGTGGTGTCCTCGCCGTAGACGACATAGCCGCGGTCGGTCTTCGGGGAGAAGGCCATGACCTGGGCGCCGTGCATGGAGGTGACGGTTCCGTCCTTCTCCTTCTTCGGCGCGTCGATCCCGATTCCGACCGAGCGGGCGGCGGCCTGGATCGTCTTGAAGTCGCCGCTCAGGCCGATGAAGGAGGGGTCACCGGCGGAGGGCAGCCACTTGCCGATCGCGGCGGGGGTGTCGCGCTCCGGGTCGGTGGTGACGAAGACGACCTGGAGCTTCTCCCGGTCGGCCGCCGGGAGCTTCTCCTCGGCGATGGCGAGGTTGCTCATCGTCATGGGGCAGACGTCGGGGCAGTTGGTGTAGCCGAAGAACAGCAGAGTCGGCTTGCCCTTGGTCCGCTCCCGCAGGTCGAACGGCTTGCCCTTGGTGTCGGTCAGTACCAGATCCGGCTTCTCGAAGGGCTGGTCGAGGACGGTACCGGGCTTCTTGTCCTTCGGCGCGGAGACCTCGGCGACGGAGTTCTTCGAGCCCGATCCGGAACCGCCGTCGGAGCAGGCGGAGAGGGTCAGAGCCGTGGCCGCGGCGAGCGCGGCGACCAGTGCGGTCTTCTTTCGCATGGAGACAGTCCTGAAGGAGAGGGAACGGGATGGGGGAAGAGACGTCATGAGGTGACACCGCTGTCGCGGCGGCGTCCGGCGAGCACGCCGAAGGCGACACCCGCGGCACCCACCAGGATGCCGACCACACCGAGGACCCGGGCGACGGTGTCCGTCGAGTCGTCCTCGCCGTCGTCGGCGGAGGCGTTCGCGGACTTGCCGTCCGTGCCGCCGTGGTGGTCCCCGGCGGCACCGTCGGCGGCGGGAGCACCGTGACCGTCGGCCTTCGGCGCGGACAGGGCCAGCACCGGAGCAGGCGCCTCCGGCTCGGGGCCGCCCTTCTCGGCGACCTCGATCCAGCGGACGACTTCCTTGTTGTCGTACGTCTGGAGCGCCTTGAAGACGAGCTGGTCGGTGTTCTCGGGCAGTCGGCCGAGGGAGAGGGGGAACTGCTGGAACTGGCCCGGACCGATCTTCGAACCGTCCGCGGTCCAGGTGACCTTGGAAACGGCCTCGGTGATCTGCTTGCCGTGCACGGTCAGCGGCTTCGCCAGCTTCGACTTGGTGACCTCGACCTTCCAGCCGGGGACCGGCTGCGGCTGGACGGACGCCAGCGGGTGCTCGGTCGGGAGGACGATCTCCAGCTTCACGGTCGAGGCGTTGTCGCGCTCATTGGGGACCTTGACGTCCACAGTGGCGTAACCGCCCCGGGCCGCGTCGCCCCGGGGCTCCACCCCGACATGTGCGAACGCGGGCCCGGCCAGCAGCAGGGAGGCCGCCCCGACGCCCGCGGCGAGGGCCGTGACCCGGACGGCACGGAAGGACCGGCGACGGGCCGGACCACCGGCGGCGACGCCGGAAGCCGAAGCGGAAGCGACAGGGGCAGCGGCAGACCCGGCAGAACTAGCAGACCCAGCAGGCTCGACAGACTCAGCAGAAGCGGAGAAAGCGGAAGAAACGGGGGAAATTCTCATGGTGCACGTACTCCACGAACAGGGGAGGAAACGGTGGTCGTGCCGGTGCGCGAAGGCGCACGGGCACCACGGCCGCACTCCCGTCGAGTGGGCCGTGTCAGGCGGCGAGCGCGAGGCCCGAGGGCGGCCCGCGTCTGATCACCGTGTGCTGAAGCGTCTCGCCCACCGGTGGTGGCGGAGCGTCCTCGCCGGGGCGCGCGGGCCCGGTGCCGGGCGCCGGAAGCCGTACGAGACCGGCGCAGAGCGTCCGTACGAGGGCGAGCGCGGCCCGCAGCGACCGCAGCCGGGCCGCCTCGGCCATCAGCCGGCGTGCCTCGTGCGCCGATGCCGCCGAATCCGTCGCCAGCTCGATCAGCCGCAGCAGCGCCAGATCCCCGCGGCGCAGCAGCCAGCCGGTCACCACGGCGACCAGCAGATGGGCCAGCAGCATGGCGAGGGACGGCAGCAGCGCGGCCCCGATCAGGCTCTGTTCACCGGCCGGGTGGCCGGTCGGTCCTCCGGCCGTCGGCGGGTTGATCCCGGCGGTGGTGACGATCCGCCGGGCGTCGTCCGCCGTCAGGGTGCCGGTCGGCCCGCAGACCAGGTTCGCGGCCATCCGGATCAGCCCGTCGTCCGTGCCGGACGACGGCCGGACCGGATGCCCCTGCCCCAGTCCGAAGAGGACATGGAGCGCGAGCTGTCCCGCGCCCAGGGCGACGGCGACGGCGGGCAGGGACCGCACCCGGCCCGTGAAGGGCAGCGCGAGGGCGAACGTCCCGGCGAGCGCGGCCAGCAGGGTCCACCAGGGGACGCCTTCATAGGAGGCGAGCGCGTGTCCCGTCGCGGACAGCACGACGCAGACCGCGGCGAACACCGCGGCCCGCAGCAGCCGAAGGCCGGTACCGGTGGGCGCACCGGGCCGGGGCGACAGGGACGACATGGCCGGGTCATCATCCCACTGCGGTTTCCGGCGCCCGACGGCAGGTCCGCGTCGCCTCCCCCGGATCACCTGGTGGATCGAAGGGGAGCGGTGGCGGGCGGCGCGGAGCGCGCCGGGGCGGTCACGGTACGGAATCGCCGCCGTCCGCGCCCCTTCCGTCACCCCCGCCACGATGTCACCCGTCCGGCATACACCTTTGCGCCATGGGCGCGCTTCCGCCGAATGAGCGCAATCACACCAACTCTGGGCTTACGGCCCGTGTCTTGGGGCAATACGTATCGGTATGTCGAGCCGCGGCCAGGAGGCTGGAGCATGAGCATCTGGTGGTCTCTGCACTTGCGGCGCGAAGCTGCGAGCATTCCGCTCGCCCGGCGGCTGCTGATCGGCGCGATGGAGACGGCGGGGGTCGATCCCGATATCTCCTTCGACCTCTCGGTCGCCCTGAGCGAAGCCTGTGCGAATGCCGTGGAACACGGCGGAGGCGCGGGTTCCGGCGGTCCGGCCGGGGGGTATCGCGTCACCGCGTACCTGGACGGCGAGAAGTGCCGAATCGAAGTGTCCGACTCCGGGCCGGGGTTCCCGGCCGGATCCGCCCGGCACGGCCGCGGCTGTGCCCACGGCGGAGCCGCGGTACCGGCGGCCGGAGGCGCCCGTACGGTGCCCCAGGGCGCCGAGGGCGCCCTGGGAAGACCTCCCCGTCGGCAGGGGAGCCAGGGGAGCCAGGGGAGCCCGGGGGGCCAGGGGAGTCCCGGAAGCCCGGAGACCGCCGGGACGCGGGCCGTGGCGCCGGGCGCCACCGGCGGCCCCGCAGGCCCCGGGATCTCGGTGAACAGAGCGGCCGACCGGCCCCTCGAACGTCTCGGGGCCGGGCAGGACCGGACCACCGGCCCGGGACCCGCACGCTCCGAGACGACCCCCGCGCGGCCCGATCCGGGCTTCGCGGCGGCCACCGCCGAAAGCGGCCGGGGGCTCTGTCTGATCGAGGAGCTGGCCGATCACGTCCACTTCAGCAACCGGCCGGGCCGGGGCGCCGTGGTCAGCTTCGACAAGATCCTCAAATGGCGGGAGGACGCGCTGCTCAGGGTCTCGTAAGGGGGAGACCCCTCACCGGCCCGGCATACGCGTCCTCCGCCGGAGGTCGTCCGGACGGCCCCCGCGCGGCGGCGGGGGCCGGTCCTTCGGAGACGTCAGCCCTTCAGTGCCGCCATCCACGCCTCGACCTCGTCGGACCGGCGCGGCAGCGCGGCCGAGAGGTTCCGGTTGCCGTCCTCGGTGACGAGGATGTCGTCCTCGATCCGGACGCCGATGCCCCGGTACTCCTCCGGGACGGTGAGGTCGTCGGCCTGGAAGTAGAGACCCGGCTCCACCGTCAGGCACATGCCCGGCTCCAGGGTGCCGTCCACATACGCCTCGGTCCGCGCCGCGGCGCAGTCGTGGACATCGAGACCGAGCATGTGGCCGGTGCCGTGCAGGGTCCAGCGGCGCTGGAGGCCCAGCTCCAGGACGCGCTCGACGGGGCCCTCGATCAGCCCCCACTCGACCAGCCGCTCGGCCAGCACCCGCTGGGCGGCGTCGTGGAAGTCGCGGTACTTGGCGCCCGGCTTCACGGCCGCGATCCCGGCCTCCTGGGCGTCGTGGACCGCGTCGTAGATCTTCCGCTGCAACTCGGTGAAGCGGCCGTTGACCGGCAGGGTCCGGGTGACGTCGGCGGTGTAGAGGGAGGTGGTCTCCACCCCGGCGTCCAGCAGCAGCAGATCGCCGGAGCGGACCGGGCCGTCGTTGCGCACCCAGTGCAGGGTGGTCGCATGCGGGCCGGAGGCGCAGATCGAGCCGTAGCCGACGTCGTTGCCCTCGACCCGAGCCCTGAGGAAGAACGTTCCTTCAATGTAGCGCTCACTGGTCGCCTCGGCCTTGTCGAGGACCTTGACGACATCCTCGAAGCCCCGGGTGGTGGAGTCGCAGGCGCGCTGCAGCTCACCGATCTCGAAGGCGTCCTTCACCGCGCGGGCCTCGGAGAGATAGACCCGCAGCTCCTCGTCGCGCTCGCCGGTGACCTTGTCGGTCAGCGCGGCCTCGACCCCGGCGTCGTGGCCCCGGACGATCCGGACCGGTCCGGTGGCCTCGCTCAGCTTGTCCTTCAGCTCGCGGACGTCGCCCGTCACCAGCCCGAGCAGGGTCGACTTCTCGGCCAGCGAGTGGCGGCGGCCGATCCACAGCTCGCCCTGGCCGGAGAGCCAGAACTCGCCGTTCTCGCGGTCGGAGCGCGGCAGCAGATAGAGGGTGGCCTCGTGCCCGTCGTCGGTGGGCTCCAGGACGAGTACGCCGTCCTCGCTCTGGTCACCGGTCAGGTACACGTACTCGGTCGCGGCGCGGAAGGGGTATTCCGTGTCGTTGGACCGCGTCTTCAAGTTGCCCGAGGGGACCACCAGGCGCTCCCCGGGGAAGCGCGCCGACAGGGCCGCGCGGCGGGCGGCCGCGTACGGGGCCTGCTCGACCGGGGTCAGGTCGCGCTGCTCGGTGTCCGCCCAGCCGCTCGCCATGTTCGCGGCGAGCTCTTCGGAAACCTCGGGGTAGAGGCCGTTTTTGCGCGGCTTGATCGGCTGCTCTTCTTCTTCCGGGGCACTCGGGGTGAGCTCCTCGGCCACGTCTGCCTCCTCGACACGTCATCGGACCGGACTCCATCGTATGTGGGGCGTGAAGAGGGCCTCGAAGGGTGTGACGAGTCCGACATAACGGGTGTACCACTGGACCGGTGGCAGAGCCTTCCGGACGCCGTCCGGACAGCCCGGATCCGCTTCCGCTTTCTCATGCTCCCGCCACGGATGCCCTCGCCACCGATTCACCGGCCGCCGACGCTCCCGGTACCGGGGGTTCCGGCCCCCGGCGGGCGGCGCGCCGGGCCGGGCGGCCCGCCCGGTCGACCCCGGGCCCGAGCGGCCGGGTGGCCGGATCGGGCCGGGTCAGCCGAACCGTACGGCGAGCACGACGACGTCGTCCGCGCGGTGGTCCGTACGACCGCCCGGAGCAGCCGTCCGCCGGGCGTCCATACCCCGGCGGTCGCGGCCACCGGCCCCCATCGCGTCCGGCCCGGCGCCGTCCTTCTCGATGGTGCTGGAGCAGCCGTACGGGTCGGCCGGCTCCGGCAGCAGGGTGTCCAGGACGTGGTCGGCGATCGCGCCGGGGTCGTCCCTGAGCGCCCTCGGCACGCCCGCGGCGGCGGCGTGCAGCCGGGCGAAGGCCCGGTCCATGGAGTCCCCGGTCCGCCGCAGCAGCCCGTCCGTATAGAGGAGCACCGTTTCTCCCGGTTCGGGAGAGACCTCGACGCTGGGCGCCTCCCAGCACGCCAGCATCCCCAGCGGTGCGGAGAGCGACGTCTCCACGAACTCCGTCCGCCGCTCCCCGATCAGCAGCGGCGGCGTGTGCCCGGCCCCGGCCAGCACCATCTTGCCGGCCGCGGGCTCGGCGTAGGCGAAGAGCGCCGTCGCGGTCCCGGCCGGTTCCGTGAGCCGGAGCAGCAGTTCGAGATCGGAGAGTACGGCGACGGGGTCCTCGCCCTCCATCACGGCGTACGCCCGCAGCGACGCGCGCAGCCTGCCCACGGCGGCCAGCGCGCCAGGACCGGTGCCGCCGACCGAGCCGACGGCCAGCCCCAGCGCGCCCTCCGGCAGCGGCAGCGCGTCGTACCAGTCGCCGCGCGGTCCGTCCGGGCCGGTGCGGTGCCGGGCGGCGAGCCGGACCCCGGGGACCCGCGGCAGCCTGGTCGGCAGCAGCTCCTCGGCGATCGCCGCGACGCTCCGCCGGGCCGTCTCCAGCTCGATCAGCCGGGAGAGGTGCTCGGTGGCGTATCCGGCGTACCGGGCCACCAGCTCGCGCCGGTGGTCGGCGGGTGCCGCGGGCTCGTCGTAGAGCCAGACGGCGGCGCCGAGCGTGCCCGAGGTCTCGGAGGCCAGCGGCTGGGTGTAGGCGGCGGCACAGCCGAGGCGTACGGCGACGGCCCGGCGGACCGGGTCGAGGGACTCGTCGCCGAGGATGTCCGGATGGGCGATCGCCGACGGCAGTGGGGTATCCGTGGCCGCCGACGGCAGTCGGGCGCCCGCGACCGCCGCCGACATCACCGGTGGGTGCGGTTCCGCCGACGGCCCGGCCGGGACCGTGCTCCGGTCGAGGATGCGGCCGTACGCGGTCAGGGCGCGCGGCACGGTCTCGATCTGTCCCAGCTCCGCGTGGCTCAGCCCGTACCCCCGGGTGAGGGAGGCGGGGAAGGCGGTCGACGGCCCGGCCGGAGGTTCGATGACGGCCAGTCCGCGCCGGGCGCCGACCAGCGACGCCCCGGCGCGCAGTACCTCGTCCACGGCGGTGTCGAAGGAGTCGGTGGCCGCCAGGCGGCGGGTCAGCTCGTGCAGGGCGGCCAGATCGGCGGCGAGCCGTGCGGCGGGGCGGTCCGCCTCGGGGGCGGGCGCGCCCGGCGCCGTACGCGCCCCGGTGAGCATCGATACGCCCCCGGTCAGAGGGTGCCGACCGGTTTCGGAGGATTCACCGGCCCCTGAACGCGGTACGGATTCAGCGCCGGACTCCGCACCGCGCGCCGCCGGATCGTCCGCGAGGGAGTCGGCAGAAGCGGAAGGAGCCGCCGCAGTTTGCGGGGAGCGCTGAATCGAAGAATCGATTCCGGCCACTTTCGGAAGGTGTGGGGCGCTCATCGGAGAGGGCTTTCCGATGGGTGCATTTCGTGGCATAGCATTGCAAACCCCCAGGTCATTTTGCGCCGCCAGCAATGGGTCCACATCTACACGCAGATGTAAGCGGATGTCCAGCATTGCACCAGTGGGATTGATGGTGTCTACGTGAGTTTGGACAGGCTTTGGGGTGTTCTTGACGGAGAGTTCCCGAGTGGGGGGCATTCGTCACACCCGGTGGAACTTGGCTGGAAATCGCTCCTGCTTGCCGTCAATTGCGATCGACTGAACGCGTTCGACGTTGATCCTTCCGAACGGGCCTTCCGGAGCGAGTCTTTCCGGGGCGGCCGTCGGCGGGCCTCCGCCCGGACGCGTCACGCCGCGCGTGACGGGTACGTGAAGTGCGTAAAGCAGGTAAAAGGGTGACGTCCGGGGTCCTCGTGATCCCCCGGAACCCGGCGAAGGGCCGGGGCGTCTTAGAGACCGTGAGCCGTGACGCCACCTGAGCAGTTTCCCCGGACAGGCCACCCGGACCGACCGTCGGGCGGTGGGGAAAACACGGATCGGCCCGCGCACGCGGGGGCGGTCCGGCTATAACGGGACACAGAAGCGTCAGGCACGCGTCCCTCATCAACGCGTTCGACGAAGCAGGGCCACGTCGGCCCCCGGGCGGCCAACTGCCGCGGGCCGACGGGGGGACGCCCCTGCCGGAGGCGGTCGAGGCCACCGGCACAGCAGGGCGGGAACGGCGCCGACCAGCCGACCCGAAGGTATGCACCAGTCGCGGAACATGCGGCAGTAAAGCGGTACATACCTAGCGCAGTACGGACGCACAGCGTGTATTCCTACGCACAGTGACAGAGCTGCACACATGGTGTGATGTGGACCTCGGCGTTCAACGGAAAGGAACGAGCGCATATGCGCGAGATCCTCGGAAGGCGACGCGGGCTCCGGTTGTGGCGCAAGAGGGGCCCGGTACCGCCTGCTCAGCTGGAAGCGGTGCTCACCTGCGCCGCATGGCAGTGGCCCGTGGTCCCGGGGGTGGGACCGGCCGCGGCCGGCGGTGACCGGGGGCGGGCCTGCGCCTGCCCCGACCCCGAGTGCGTCGTACCCGGCGCCCACCCCTTCGACCCCGGAATCCTGGCGGCCACCACGGATCAGCGCATGCTGAGCTGGTGGTGGTCGAACCGGCCCGCGGCACCGGTGGTGCTGGCGACCGGCGGCACCGCGCCCTGCGCGGTCAGTCTGCCGGCGCTCGCCGGAGCGGCGGCCCTGACCGAGCTGGACCGGATGGGCGTACGGCTCGGCCCCGTGGTGGCGACCTCGACCCGATGGTCGCTGCTGGTGGCTCCGTACAGCCTCGAACGGCTCGGTGAGCTGTTGTATGTGAAGGACCGGGTGCCCGGTTCCCTGCGGTTCCACGGGGACGGCGGCTATCTGGTGCTGCCCCCGTCGGAGACAGGTACGGGGCAGGTCCGCTGGGAGCGGGCGCCCCGCCCCGGGGCCGACGCGCCCTGGCTGCCGGATGTGGAGACCGTGGTCGACGCCCTGGTGGAGGCGAGCACGAACGCTCCGGACGGCGGCAGCCGACTGGCGTACTGAGTTCTCCGTTCGGGCGGGGGCGTGGGGCCGGGCGTCGATCCGGCGCCGCGGCCTCGCCCGAACGGGTAGCAGTACGCCGGAGTTGTCCGGGAATCGGGTGTACGGCTGGTTCCGTCACCGCGCGGCCCGGTTATGGTCGCCCCGGTCCAGCGGTTCCGCGCAGTCGGCAGGTGCCCATGAAACTCCGCACGGTCGCCATCGGTCTGGTCGTGGCGGTCGCCGGGCTGGTCTCCCCGGCCGCGGTCGCGGGCGAGGACGCTAATCCCGGCGCGAACCGTACGGTGCCGGGCGACCCCTCCGGCAGAACGGCCGGAAATCAACCCATCCATCGGTGGCTCACTCCGCCGAAGGCGGCGAACAAGGCCGGTCCGATTGTCGGAGTACCCCATTCCGCACCGGCCGGGGCCTGGATCGCCGGGATCATGAGGGTCCGCTGCGGGCCGGAACTCACCTCACCCCACGGTGTCGAAGCGCAGACATGTGTACTGACCGATGGCCGTACCACATGGGGGCGTACGTACTACCGGAATGCCACCGGCGCGGAATTGAACTCCGTACTGACTCTCATGGGTCCCGGGTGGCGAACCGTTCGGTTGAACTGCGCGGTGGAAGCGGGTGACGAGCCGAAGGTCTGCGAGACGCCGGCGATGACTTCCCGCGGTCTCACCGGCTATTCGGCGATCGCCGAGTTCGCGGCGGTGGAGCGGCCGGACGAGGCGTCCGGAGGGGGTGTCGGCGGAGCTTCGGACGATCCGGTCCGCGCGGCGGACGGGCCGCCGCTGCTGCTCCGTTCGGGCAGCGAGTCCGGCGGCAACTACCGTGACCCGGACGGGCGTTGAGGGAGCGGGGCCGGCGGCGGACGGAGGGCCGGAAGGAAGCGGAGCCTCCGGTACGACCCGGTCGGCGGGCCCGGTGCGACCGGGCGGACCGGGCCGGGCGGGCCCGGCTCCGAAACGACAGAGGCCCGATCGCTGGCGACGGGGGATGCACCAGCGACCGGGCTCTTAAGAACGGTAACAAGAGATCTGCGGTTCGCAAATTCGATCTCGGTTATTCGGACAGAAAATCGGCTGAGTGTGGCGGGAGTTGTGACTGGAGTCACCCGCTAATCCCGGCACCGTCCACCCGTGCCGACCACGGGTCCCGGGCCGGGGGCGGCCCGGGATTCCATCCGGGGTCGTGTTCCGGCCAGTTGCGCGTCGGCCGTAATAATTGGCGTGTTCAGCTCAGTGTGATCTGCCGATTGGTGAGACCGCCGCGCGCCCTGCGCTCCTCCGGGGTCAGCGGGGCGTCCGAGGCGAGCGCCCCGGCGAGCCGCTCGGCGAACGCGGCGGCGGGCTTCTCGCACTCCTCGGCACCCATCGCGGACGGCAGGTCCCAGACCGGAACGGTCAGACCGTGGGCCCGGAACGAGCCGACGAGCCGGGTGTCGTCGCCGAGGGACGAGGTGCCCGCCGCGTGCAGCCGGGCGAGGGCGTCGAGCAGCTTCTCCTCGGGGTGCGTCATCACCCAGCGGAGGTGGTTCTTCTCCGGGGTCTCGCACCAGTAGGCGGCGTCGACTCCGGAGAGCCTGACCGTGGGGATGGCCGCGGCGTTCGCCCGCTCCAGGGAAGCGGCGACGTCGGGCCCCGCGGACTCGGCCTCCGTCACCCAGAACTCGAACCCGGTGTGCACCACCGGCTCGAAGGGGGCGGCGGGGTCGAGCAGGTCCTGGAGCCGGGGGCCGTCGCCGGACGCGGCGCGCTCGGCGCCGACCGGGGTGCCGGGCTCCGCGGTCAGCGCGCGGGCGAGGGTGTCCGCGAGGTCGCGGCTCAGATCGCCGGACGCGGTGTCGTTCTGGAGGCCGAGGAGAACGGAGCCGTCGTCGCGGCGGAGCGCGGGCCAGGCCATCGGCAGTACGGTCGCCAGCGTCACGGACGGCACACCGTCGGGCAGCCCGTCCTTGAGCGTCAGCTCGACCGTCGAGGCCGGGACCAGCTCGCGCAGGGCGACCCAGTCGGCCTCGCCCGGCAGCCCGTCGAAGGGCCGCTGGACCAGCTCGGTGACGGCATGGGCGGCGGCCCGGCCGTGGCACGCCTTGTAGCGGCGGCCCGAACCGCACGGGCAGGGCTCCCGGGCGCCGACCACCGGTACGGGCTCATTGGCGCCGACGGTCCTGCTACGGCCCTGCGGCTGCTGCCTGGCGGACTTGGTCTGGGGGCGCTTCTTGGCCATGGTGGGGCTTCTCCCGTGGATACGGCGTGCGCGGTGCCCGTACGCAGCCCGGGTTGGTGCGCGGGCACATGACGCCTGATGGGTGGTGCTGTACGTGTTGTCGGTGCTGGCGCGAGCCTAGGCCATGCCGGGAAAGCGCCGTCCGGCCGACGGCACCGGGGCCCGCGATTCGCCGGGACGGCGGCGGTACGCGCGGTTCACCGGCCGGGCCACGAGACGTACGGGGGTCCGGTGGGACGTACGACCGCCCCGTGAGGCGTACGGCGGCTCCGAAACGCCCGCCCGCCCCGGGAAGGCGCCGTCCGTCCGGAAACCGCTCGGCGGCCCGGAAATCGGTCGGCCGGAAACGTACGGCGCCCGACGGCGCTCGGCGGTCCCGGCGGGACGGGCGGCGCCGTGAAGCGACAGGGGTGCGCGGGGGAGTCGTACGGCTGTCGGCGGTACGGGTCACCACGCCGCCCGGGGCCGTCCGATGACGGGATCATCGTGCTGCGGCCACGCCGCTCGGCCGTGACCCGGCGGCTCGTCGGCACGGTTCCCGGCGCGCCGGGAAGTCCTCCGCCGTGCCGGTGATCCGTGCCGGTGCCGTCGCCCGGGCCCGGGAACATGCCCCGCGCGAACGTCACTCGACGGCCCGCCCCGCCGGAACGCCGTACGGCGGGGCGCGCCGCTCCGAGGCGGCGTCTTCGGGCCGGTGCTCCGCTCAGGCGGTGTCGCGCGGCTCCCCGCCGGGAGCGCCACCGGGCCTTCGGTCGTACGCCGCGCCGTCATAGGCGACCCCGTCGTACGGCACGCCGTCGTACGGCTCCACGAAGCCGAACCCGCCGCCCGGGACACCGGTGGTGACGCGCGTAGCGAATGGATCGTGGCCGCTGCCTTCTGCCACCAGCGCCCATACGGTGACCTCGCCGGCCGGATGATCGCGTACGCCCCACTCCCGTGCGAGCGCCGTGATGATCTGGAGGCCGCGGCCCCCGCGCGCGGTCACCGATGGCGTCGACGGAACGGGCCTGGTCGGGCCGCCGCCGTCGGTCACCTCGACCGTCAGCCGCCCCGACCGGTCCACCCGCCAGGCAGCCCGGATGTCTCCGTCGCCCCGGTCGGCCAGGCCCAGCGGCCTGCCGTGCCGGAAGGCATTGCTCAGCAGCTCGGAAAGAATCAGCATCGCGTCGTCGATGACCGATTCGGGCACTTTGCTCATACGCAGCTGCTCACGCATGCGATGCCTCGCCTCACCCACGCCCGCAGGGCCATGGGGTACGGCCATGCTCGACGACGTGGGCACGTGTTGTGCCACCACCAACGCCACCCCCGAGACCTCCTTTGCCCCACGCCACCGTGTGAATGCCCCGATGGACTGAACCGGAAACCGAGGCCGGGTGGCCGGATGGGGGCACTACTGACCGGACAGTACGGTGCGAATGCGCCGGTGCACTCCCCGTAGTGAGTGCCATGTGCACCTATGACGGGTCGTTCCAGCCGTTATCGGGGCGCACCAGGGGGAAGCGGGCGGGAATGTGAAGGAGATGTGCAGAGTGATCTGTGGCGCGAGTTACACGGCTTTCGGCGTCCCGGCCGCCGCGTCCGCCGCCCGCCGGGCCGTCGCCGCCCCCGGCCGCCGGTGGTCCGCCCGTCGGCGCCCCGTCCGCCCGGGGTCTCTCCGCCGGGCCCGAGCCGTCTCCCGGGCCGGTGTCAGCCGGTGGTCCGGCCGAGCTGCTCCAGTACTTGTCGCGGCCGGTTGGTGATGATCGCCGCGACGCCGAGCCTGACGCACAGCTCCACATCCGCCGGATCGTCGACGGTCCACACATGGACCCGCTGTCCCGCCCGGTGAAGACGCTCTACGTGCTCCGGATGGTTGCGCACCATCCGGATCGAGGGCCCGGCGATCCGGGCGCCCGCGGGCAGCCGCCCCTCGCGCAGCCGGGGCCCGGCGAACTGCGTCAGATAGACCGTGGGCAGGGTCGGCGCCGCCGCCGCGACCCGGTGCAGCGACCGGGCCGAGAAGCTCATGACTCGTACGGGCGACTCGTCCGGCGCCGCGGGCGCGGCGAGCCCGAACCGGCCCAGGAGCTGGAGTAGCCGCTCCTCCACCTGGCCCGCCCAGCGCGTGGGGTGCTTGGTCTCGACGGCCAGCTCGATCCGCCGGCCCGAGTCGGCGACGAGTTCGAGCAGCCGCTCCAGGGTGAGGACGGAGGTGAGCGACGGATCGCCCCAGTCGGGGCTCTCGACGGAGTCCTCCCGGCCCTTCCAGGTGCCGAAGTCGAGGGCGGCGAGATCGGCCAGCTCCAGCGCCGAGACGGCGCCGCGCCCGTTGGAGGTCCGGTTCACCCGCCGGTCGTGGACGCAGACGAGATGCCCGTCGGCGGTGAGCCGTACATCGCATTCGAGTGCGTCGGCGCCGTCCTCGATCGCCTTCATATACGCGGCCAGCGTGTGTTCCGGGGCGTCCTCGGAGGCGCCTCGGTGGGCCACGACCTGGATGTTCTGCTGCCGTGCTGGGGTCACCGCGTCATGGTGCCACCGCGGCGGGCGGGGCGGGTGCGCGGGGCGCGGGAAGGCCCGCCGCGGCAGGTCCTCGTCCGCCTCCGCCATCGGCCCGTTTTGTCGCTTATAAAGGAATGGTGGAAGAGGCACAGCTCCCGCTTACCCTGCTCTGACGGGCCGTGGGAAATGCTGATCCGAGAACATTCGAGACACTTGCAGCGCGGACTTCGCGACCTGAGGAGATGAGCCGTGAGCACCGAGTACGAGGGCAACGAGGGCGCGGCGCGGCAGTCGGCGACCCCGTCCGCCCCGCCCGTACCCCCTGTGCCGCCCGTCGCTCCCGAGGGGCCGCCCCCGCCGCAGTCACCCGAGGCGCAGGGTCCCGCGCCCGCCGATTCCGTTTCTCCGCCGCCTCCGCCCCCTCCGGTGGAAGCCCCGTCGGTTCCCCCGGCGCCCGCCGCTCCGGTCGCGCCCCCGGCGTACACCCCGGCCGCCGCCCAGCCCCCGGCCGCCGCGCACACCCCGCCCGCCGCGCCGCCGCCTCCGCAGCAGCCGGGCGCGGGCACGGACACGGACACCGGCACCGGCACCGCCGCGTACCCGGCGGCCGACGGCGGCTGGGCGTCCCCGCCCCCTCCGGCCGCCGCGTCCACCGAGACCGCCGGGTTCGCCTCCCCGGCGCACGGCGGCGACGGCCCGGTCTGGGGCGCCCAGCCCCCGGCCGACGGCGCCAAGCCCCCGCGTAAGCGGGGAACCGCCCTGGTGACGGCGGTCCTGGTGGCGGCGCTGGTCGCGGGCGGCGTCGGCGGTGCCGCGGGCTACTGGGCGGCGTCCGAGCGGAACGAGGACAGCGCCTCCACGACGGTCACGTCGTCCGAGATCCCGAAGGACCTCAAGCGCGCCCCCGACACGGTCGCGGCGGTCGCCGCCAAGGCGCTGCCCAGCGTCGTGACCATCGAGGCGAAGTCGAGCGGCGGCGGCGACGGCCGCGGCGACCTCCCCGGCGGCTCCCAGGGCGGCGGCGGTACGGGTACCGGCTTCGTCTACGACCAGCAGGGCCACATCCTCACCAACAACCATGTGGTGGCCACCGCCGCCGAGGGCGGCACCCTGGCGGTGACGTTCTCCAACGGCCGGGAGTACGACGCGGAGGTCGTCGGCCGCGCGGAGGGCTACGACGTCGCCGTACTGAAGCTGAAGAGCCCCCCGGCCGGACTGACCCCGCTGCCCCTCGGCGACTCCGAGAAGGTCGCCGTCGGCGACTCCACGATCGCGATCGGCGCCCCCTTCGGCCTCTCCAACACGGTCACGACGGGCATCATCAGCGCCAAGAACCGTCCGGTGGCCTCCGGCGACGGCAGCGGAACCCGCGGCTCCTACATGAGCGCCCTGCAGACCGACGCCTCCATCAACCCCGGCAACTCGGGCGGCCCGCTGCTCGACTCCCGCGGCGCGGTGATCGGCATCAACTCCGCCATCCAGTCCACCGGCGGCACCCTGGGCCAGGCGGGCTCCATCGGCCTCGGCTTCGCCATCCCGATCAACCAGGCGAAGAACGTCGGCGACCAACTCATCAAGACCGGTAAGCCGGTCTACCCCGTCATCGGCGCCACGGTCGGCATGTCCGAGTCCACCGAGGGCGCCAAGATCGCCGACCGGGGCACCGACGGCACCCCGGCGGTCCCCCCGTCCGGCCCCGCCGCCAAGGCCGGTCTGAAGCCGGGCGACGTCATCACCAGCTTCGACGACAAGCCCATCGACAGCGGCCCGACCCTGATCAGCGAGATCTGGAACCACAAGCCGGGCGACAAGGTCACCCTGACCTACGAACGCGGCGGCAAGGAGTCCAAGGTCACCCTCACCCTCGGCTCCCGCACCGGCGACAGCTGACCCGCCCCGCCCACCCCGGAAGTCTGCTGCGACACCCTCCGGCGTCCCGGTACTCTGTAGGCCGCTCCGCGCCGGTCGCCGCGCGGACGGGGTGGGTTGCCCGAGCGGCCTAAGGGAACGGTCTTGAAAACCGTCGTGGCAGCGATGTCACCGTGGGTTCAAATCCCACACCCACCGCCAGGTGAGAGAAGTAGCAGGTCAGAAGGGGTGCCCCGGATCCGGGGCACCCCTTCTGTGTTCACCCTGTCTCACCCCGAACCGCTCTGTCCCACTGTCGACCAGCTTGCGTGGCCAACCTGTGGCCAACCGGTGGGCGGCATTCTCACTGGTCAGACCCCTCGGACAGGGCAGCATCGATCTTCTCGTTGGCCACGTTCTGTTGCCCCCGCAAGATCCGGGCGTAGAACCGGAAGAGGACGGCGACGCTGTGCCCGGCGCGCCGGGCGACCTCCACCGGGTCCACACCGGCCTTGATCCACAGAGAGACTCCCGCGCTTCGCAGCAGGCTCGGGACTTTTGCGAGAGGGGTTTCCAGCTCTGCCTCTGTCAGGACGTCGGTACGTGCTGACGCCCAGACGTCGCAGTACTCCGTAGAGCTGACCCGACCACCGTCAGCGCCCCGAAAGATCCTGCCGTCCGGTGCCACGCCGTACGCGGCGATATGGGCCCGGATCATCCGCACGAGGACAGGCGGGATGGGCACCGACCGGTACGCCTTGCGGGTCCGGTGCTTGAGCCCACGCTTCTCGTACGGCGTGCCGTCGTCGGTCCAGCCGCTCCCTACCTCGGGGCGACTCTCCTCCACGAGAACGACCCCCCACGCCTCTGCGTACGCGGGTGTGTCCGGCGGTAGGTCGAAGTCCCGGTCCTTCAGCGCAGCAGCCTCAGACGGGCGAGTGGAGGCGTAGTAGATGCAACCGAAGAACCCTTCCAAGTGCTGCCCGCGCGCACCTCGGCGCCGCACCGCTGCGATCAGGGACCGCGCCAGCGCAGGGTCCGGAACGTACCGGAAGTCGATTTCACCGTCAGCCTCCGGCGTCGACCAGTCCACCCGGTCCAACGGGTTGAACGGGAGCAGCCCCTTCTCCTCCACCGTGTACCGGAGGAAGTTGCTCAGGACCATGACCTTCCGCCGGGCGGTGTTCTCGGCCGCCTTCCGGCCGTTCAGGAGCCGTGACGTCGCCTCAAGCGCAGGTCGTAGAAGGTCTGGATTCTCCAGCTCACTGACGCGCATCGAGTGCGACGCCAGCCAGGCCAGAGCAGTACTGATCTCGGCGGGCGGTTCCTCCACGGTCGGCCGACCCACCAGCACGCCGCCGGGACCCTGAACGGCACGGAACGCCCACTGGTAGAGGGCGGTTCGCAGTGTTCGCGGGTCCGGGACGCCGCGCCGGGTCGTGACCAAGGTCGGAATGACGACCGCAAGCGCCTCGGCGATGCTGGCCCGGTGCTTGGCCGAGGAGCGTGGCCATTTCATCAGGGAGTACGCGCAAGCGTGTTCGTACCAGGTAGGCGACGTGATCTCCCGGAGCTCCGAGAGCGGTAGGCCCGTTGCTACATCGAACGGCTCACCTACCCTCGACGCGGTCAGGAGCTGGGCCCGTCGGGCGTCGGCGAGCGTCTTCGTGGCGAACGGTGCCTGGTGAACCTTGCCCGCCACCGTCCACCGGACCTGGAAGGGGGCGCTCTTACTCGCCCGGCGGCGGATGCCCCAGATACGGACGTTGTAACTCTTCACTGATCACCTCAAGGCGGAGGGGGCCGCGTCGGGGCGGCCCCCTCCTGTTGGAACGGACGGCTAGGTCAGGCGGCTGCTCGCTTCTCGCAGCGCTCCCACCACGCGTCCAGATCGGTCCGGCTGACCCGGAGCTGACCGTTCGGAAGCTTCTGGAGGGTGGGCGCATGTCCTCGGGCGCGAAGCCGATAGAAGGCAGCGCGGCTCATGTCGATCTCTTCGAGGACTTCGCGAAGCTTGAGCATCTTGGGACGGGCCACGGCGCGACTCCTTCGCTGCTGGCAGGTGGCTGATGTGTCCGAAGCTGGGATTTCTGCGTCACCGCGTCATCTGCGTCAATCAGGCTTCTGACCTGCGGTTTTCTGTGACGCAGAAGGGGGCGGGGTGCGTCACGGGTGACACAGGCCCGTGTCACGGGGTGACGCGGTGACGCAGGGGTGACGCAGGATTCCGGGGTCTGCGTCACGCCCCTTTCCGCAGGTCACCGGCCGTCTGTCGGGCACTTGTGACGTACGTGACGCAGCGTTCCCCTTCTTAGGAAAAAACGGGGGTGGTGTCTGTGGTGGTCCGCCCTGCTCAGGACATGAAGAAGGGGCCGCTTCGCGGCGCGACCCTTGCAGGGCGGCTGTCGCCGCCGGAGAAGCAAGAGGAGCACCGGGGCGCCGTGCTCCTCTTGCCTTTTCGGGACGGCGCGGTCAGAACGCAGGCTCCTGCTGGCCCGGTTCCGGGTCCGCCGGGCGGGTCATCTCGATGTAGCGGCCTTCCCGGGTGCGGCCCCAGTCGATGAGGACGCCCCGGGCCGCGAGGGTGGGCTGAAGGCGCTTGAGGCGGTCTGAGAGGACTTTGCCGGTGGTCGGCCACCCTTTAGGAAGGGGGCGGCATTCCTCGCCGCTGTAGAGGCCGGACAGGGCGTGCAGCCATTCCGAGGAAGTCATCCGGGCTTCCGCGCCCGGGGCGAACCCGGCGGCGTGCTTGAGGACCGTCTGCGCGAGCAAATCGCCCTCGATGACATCGTCGTTGAGGTCGTCCAGGCTGGCCCGGTAGGCGGGCAGTGATCCGAGCCCGGCGACCGCGTCGAGCTGGGCGCACAGGTGGGCAAAGTCCGCCATCCGCAGATCGGTGGGGGTGTCCGCCTCGGCGGCCCGCACCCGCACCGTCAGGTCGAGGAGCGAGCCCAGGACCACCGGCAGCACCTCCGCGTACTCCGCCCACAGCTCGGCTTCGGTCCGCCGGACCCGGGGTCGTACGAGGCGCAGGGGGAGGAGGCGTTCGGCGAGGTCGGGGCGGATGATGCCGACGTCGATACCGGTCAGCAGCATGGGGCGCCGGTAGCGGGAGCGGACTACGTCGCCGTCGGTGAACAGGGCGCGCTTGATGCTTTCGGCTCCGGTGACGATGCAGCACATCAGGTCGGACAGGTCCGGGGGCAGGTGGGAGAGGTTGTCGAGGGCGGTGACCCATCCGGCGGCGACGGCCGTGATCATGTTCTCTTCGTCCCTCGGGGCCCGGCGCAGGTCCCCGGTCATGCCCTCGATCACCCGGGTGAGCATCCGCCCGGCGGTCGACTTCCCGGCGCCCTGGGGGCCGGTGAGGAACGGGGCCGGAACAGGGACGGACGGTTCGAGGCAGCCGATGAGCCAGGCGATGGCCAGGCACTCGCTTGATGGCCCGGCGAAGTTGGTCAGCCGAAGGAGCAGGTCGATGCCCTTGCCGTCGGTGTCCCGGGCGGGGAGGGGGAGTTCGCCGGTGAGCTGGGTACGCCGCCAGCACACCTCTTGTGGGTCGGGGGTGAGGATGTCCCAGCCGGTGGGGTGGATGCGTACGGACTGGCCGTCGTCGCGGCCCAGGTCGAGCCAGGTCGCCCCGTCGAATCCGGGGGCGACGCGGATATGGGTGGGCTGCACGTCCTCGGTGAGCGCGAGTGCTTCGATCAAGTCGAGTGCCTCCTTCAAGGCCGTGCCGTTGAATACGCCGACCCCGTCACGGAAGAGGCCGACCATGAGTTCCTGACGGTGGCTCCCGGTCGTGCCCTGGGAGCGGATCGGCCGGGCGACCGGGTGGCCGTTGCGCTGGGCGTAGACCGTCCCGTCGACGGTGCGGAAGTACCGGAAGTGGGCCTGGGCGTAGTCGGTGATGATCTGCCGGGCCGGAGTCTTCTCGTCCTCGGACACGTCACACCCCCAGGGCGGTGCGGGCGTTGGCCCACGCGTCGGAGCAATGCCGCACGCTCTCGCCCTTGGCCCGCGCGGCGGTGAACAGCCGCCCCACGTGGCCATCGGTGAGGCATCCGCACCGGCCGTGCGCGGACAGCACGGCGAGGAACACGGAGTAGACGGTGTGGTGGATCGCGGCCTGAGCGGCGGTGATGCGCTGCTCAGCCATCGAGATACCCCGCTCCAGATAGACGGGGGAGCGGTGCGGGCACGCCCCGCCCCCGCCCGGCGCGGACACCGCGACCGGCCGCCGGACCGGGGCCGGTACAGGCGTCTCCCGGACCACCAGCGCCCGGACAGCGGCGGGCAGGGGCGCCATGGCGCCGACCCCGGGGCCGAGCCACCGGGCATAGGCCATGGAGCTTTTGATGTCGACGCCGGGCCGGACCGCGTTCGCGGACCGCATGGCGCCCCGGTAGATCCAGTGCTCACCGCGCGTCGTGGCCACGGTCCGGGTGGGGGGCAGGGTCTGGCGGGCCCAGGCGACGGCGGCCGGGTCGTCCAGGTCGAGGACGGTGACCCCGGCGCCGCCGGGGTGGTAGGCGACGGCGGTCGCGTGGTGCCAGTCAGCCGCCCACTGCGCGGAGGTGAGAGTCCGCGGGTCGGCCGTCGCGGCGGCCCAGCCGTGGCAGGGGAGCGGGCACGCGCACGGGCCCGGTACGCGCATGTGCGGACGCCCCCCGCACATCGTGTTCCGGCACGCGGAGCAGTTCGCCGGGGGCCGCTTCTCCCGCAACGGGAGCACGGGCACGCCCCGCCGGGCGAGGTCGAGGGCGACTTGTAGCAGGGACGGGCGGTCATGGGTCATGCTGGAGACCTCCAGTTCGTTGGGTCGGGCTGGGTGAGGGCGGCCCCGGACTTTGGCGAGAAGGGGGCCGCCCTCGTACGTCTTGGGTCAGTCGGTGAGGCGGATGACGGCGGCGGTGGCGTCGTCGCGGTACCCGTCGGCGTCGCCCTCGGCGGCGGCCACGATCAGTTCGGCGAGCCTCTGCGGGTCGTCGCCGTACTCCCGCGTCAGGGTTTCCATGGCGGCGTGGGTGGTCTGACCGTGGGCGCCATCGCTGGTGAGGACGATGAGCCGGTCGTAGATCTGGCACATGGGCACGGTCGCGATAGAGCAGTGGGCGAGCTGGGAGCGGGCATAGTCGTCCAGCACCCGGGCGCCCGCCTCTGTCGGCACGGTTTCGTCGGGGTGGTCGTCGCGGTGGAGGGTGACGCCGGTGCCGCCCCAGCGGCGAAGCCAGGTGCCCATCGTCTGGTCCGTCGACCGCTGGACAAGGTGTTCGCCGTTCCAGCCATAGATCCGAGCGTCGCCGGTCCACGCGATCAGCGACGTGCCGGTTTCTTCGTTGGTGACCGCAGATGCGGCGACACCGTCGTCTACCTGATCGGTGAGGGGTCCGGCGGCCATTTCAGCGGCGGCGAGGATGCCGAGCAGCGGCCCGCGCCGGGCGCCGACACGGGCGATGACCTCGGCGGCGATGGTCGAGAACCGAACGACAGCGGGTGTGTTGCCGATGCCGTCCACGACGGTCGCGGCGACCATCGGCGAGCCAGGCAGTCGGTGCACGGCGGTGGCGTCGGCGTTGTAGCTGCGGGTGCCCCGGCGGGACGCGGTCGCGGTGGTGATGATCACGAGTCTCCTGTCTAGAGCGCGGGGATGGCCGCGATCACCGCGGCGGCCATTTCGTTGATGGGCTGGGCGGCGCCGGTGGAGGCGAGGAAGAACCCGAACCCGGCGGCGGCGAACGCGGCCCCGGGGGTGAGGCTTCCGGAGCGGAGGAGGAAGTAGAGGACGAGCCCGAAGAGGGCGACGAGGGAGACGGTCACGGCCATGGGCGGGTGTCCCGTTCCTTTCTGGTTGGTCCGTGCGGGGTTATCGGGTTCCGGCGCGGTAGGTGCGTGCGAGCCGGTTGTAGAGCCAGCGGCCGACGCGGATCCGGCGGCCGGTGGCCTGGCAGCGGCGGCACGCCTTACCGGGCCGGGGGCGTCCCCGGCGGTCGGTGCGGATGGTGCAGCCCGCGCCGTGGCAGCGTCGGCAGGTCCCGAACGGCGCGGCGGCACACAGCCCGGCGTAACAGAAAGTGATAGCGATGGTGGTGGCGATAGCGAGCAGGGTAGGGGTCACGAAGGGGCCCTCCCGGGCGGTCTCGAAGGGTTTCCGCAGGTGGGCCGCTAGCCGCTAGCAGCCTGATCAGGCCGGGTTTGAGGTGCTAGCGGGGGCGCTAACGTTAGCGGGGGCCGGTGCTAGCGTTAGCGCCCCCGGGCGGTCATCCCGCAGCCCGGTTTCCGTCACGCTCCGCGATCGCAGTGGTGATGTGGGAACGGGTGATACCGCGCCGGTTGACGACCTTGCCGTCCACCCGGCGGCCGACCTGGACGGTGCTGATGCCGTGGGGCTTGAGGGCGGCGGCGAGCGCGTCGGGCTCCCAGCCGTCGTAGACCTCGGGCCGCAGTTCGGCGAGCTTGGCAACCACGGTCTCCGACCACGCCTTCGCCTCCGTGGCGGGGACGACGGCGACGATGTCGGCGAGGAGGTCGTACGCGGGTCCGGTCACGGTCTCGGGCTCCTCGCCCAGGGCGTGGCCGGTGAGGAGCCCGGCCTTGGTCCGGGCGAGACGGGCGCGGGCAGCGATGGCCTCGGCGCCGGGAGCATCCACGTAGACGGAGGCGACGATCCGGGCATCCGCTCCTTCGCCGACGAAGTAGTGAATGCCCTTGTCACCCCAGGCGAACATCGTCGCCCGAACCCCGCGCTTGTAGGACGAGGTGCCGAGGACCATGTCGTTCTCGACCTGTCCCATCACCTTCAGGCACCAACGGGCCCCGGCGTTCGCGGAAATCCCGGTCGGGAGCGACTTCGCGTCGGGGCGCTGGGTCGCGAGCAGGAGCACGATGCCGGTGGCGGGACCGCGCTTGACCAAGTCGGTCGCGATCTCCTCCAGCTCCTTGCCGTGCTCAGGATGCTCGAACAGCACCTGGCACTCATCGACCCCGATCACGATCGGATGCAGCCCGAGCGACCGCTTGTCCGCCAGCGCGGACGTCACCTTCGACTCCGGGCAGATGTCCCGGGGCAGGGACCGGATCACCTTCGTCCGGCGCCGCAGTTCCTCCCGCAGCGCGCGGAAGTCGGCGAGGACGTAGGCGAGGGAGTCGTCGTCGTCCCCGGCGGCGTGCCGGTGGGAGACCGCGTGCCCGACGGGGTCTAGGTCGCCGGTGCCCTTCATGTCGTAGGTGTGGAGTTCGGCCCTCGGGTCGAGGGCGGCGATCAGGAGCAGCAGACGCAGGAGGAACGTCTTGCCCATACGGGGGATCGCGCCGATCACCCCGGCGATGTACATGAGCGTGAGTTCCACCCACCGTCCGCGCTGGTCGGTGCCGTAGGCGACGGGCTTGAACAGATCCACGGAACCGGTCTTGGCCAGCGGCCACGCGGGCTTCTTCGCCTTCGTCAGGTCCTGGTCCCCCACCCACAGCACCAGACGGCCGGTGTGCTCGTCCGGTACCGCCTCCGGCCACACACAGCCCAGCGGGCGCCGCAGACCAGAGGCGAGCCGTTCGCGGCGCTCGATGATGTCGGTGACCGTCACCCCGAAAGGAAGGTTCCCCTCGGCACGCCAGCCGGGCCCGTCACGGGTGATCGGGGCGGTGAACTCGAACCCGTCCCGCCCCTTGCCCTGCGCCTGGTTGATCGCCGGGATCCCCAGCGCACCCAGCGCGCGGAGCACGATGTCCGATGTGAGCTTCATGGCCTTGGGGACGTCGACCGCCCGGTGCACGACCGGGTCGTCCGCCCGCCGCCCGGCCGCCCCCAGAGCGAGGAGCACCGCGCCGACGGACACGGCTTGCAGCCAGCCCGGCGCCAGCACGTAGATCGCAAGCGCCACGGCAAGGCCGGTGAACGCGGCCAGCGCGGCAACCAGGGTCCGCAGCCGTACCCGGTCGTCACGCTGCTGGGACAGCCGCAGGTACTCCACCGCGTCCTCACGCCGTACCGACGCCTGCCGGACCGGCTCACCCTCCCAGTCAGCCACCCACCGCACCACACCCCCGGTGAACCGCGCCGCACCGACCGGGGCCCGCAGCCCCAGCCGCGCCGCGTACACCGGAGCCCGCAGCGCGTGATACCCGACCATGTGGGCGTAGTGACGCGCCACCCACCCGCACGCGGTCCGCAGCTCCGCCGACGACCGCAGCCACGGCGGGACGACCGCCCGCCGACGCGCCCCCGCCAGACGGCCCAGATACCCCGGGCCCGCAGCCGCGGGAACCGGCTGGTCCACCAGAACTACACCCGGACCCGTGCCGCCGTCGTCACCGGTGGCGGCCGGACCGCCCTCGGCAGGGGCAGGCTCGCGGGCGGCACGGGCCTTGCCCAGGTCCACCACCTCAGCCCCGCCGGTCGGTCCCGCGTCCGGATACTGGCCGGACTCCCGCTCCTCGTCCATGCTGAACACGTCTCCTTCCCCCACCCGGCTCGCCGGGTGGCGGTCACAAGGGGGTGAAAGGGCCCGGGGCGGCCGGTCGCCTGGCAGTGGACGGCCGCCCCGGGGCATAGCTAGCTGCGCCGACCGCGCCCCCCCTCGCGGGCACGGGCGCCATCGAGGATCCGGTCCACGCGCCGCTCAAGGTCGCCCTGGTAGACCCGGCCGCCGTAGACGCGGTCGTCGGCCAGACCCCGCTTCGCCATCCGGGCGGTCAGCCACGCGATCTTCGCGATCTCTCCGGCCGTCAGACGCGGAGTGCCGCCGCTGGTGTCTCGTTGGTTCGCCATCTGGGATCCCCATTCCGGGGCCGGGTCTGTCCCGGCTCCCCGCCCCCGCCCGGCCACGTCGAGGACGCGGCCGGGCGGGGACAGGCAACCGACAGCTCACGGCTTGCGGGCGCGGGCGATGTTCTTCGCGGCGGCTGTACCGTCGGGCCCGCCGATCGACTTGATCGCGGTAGCAAGTCCCCAGGTCACGCAGACGATGACGAGGGCGACCACGGCCAGCGAGACCGCCATGGAGGTGATCGCGGCGACCAGCAGCGGGCCGAAATAGACGCTCGCGCCGACGGCCCCGGCGCCCACCCCGCCACCGAGGGCGACGCGCTGAAGGGTCCGGTCCGGCGGAGCCTGGTGAACGTGGACGACCTGAGGCACCGGGGTGGCGCCGTGCGGCTGGTGGGGGGTGGGGAGGGTGCCGGGGGGTGCGTATCCGTAGGTGCCGTCCGGGAGACGGACCACCACCGGATGCACCCCGCCGGGGGTGGGCTCGGGCAGATGGGTCATGGCGGACTCCTTGCGGGCCGCTCAGACAGCGGCCCGGGTCTCGTCGTGGCAGGTCACGCACGTGCCAAGCGACGCCGGGATGACGTATCCGGCGTCGCGGCAGCACTGCGGGCAGGTGCGGCGGGCGAGCATCGCCGCCGCGAGAGCGGCGTGCCTGCCGGGGGTCATCGGCCGGACCGGGCGGGCCCGGTCGACCCGGTAGAGGTAGGCGGTCAGCGGCCCCCGCCCGCGACGCGGGCGCAGAACTTGGGCTGCGACCGGTTGGCCGCCGGGCCGGAGCCCGGCGGCGCGGAGCTGACGACGGGTCGCCAGACCATCGGGGGCGAGGCGCCACGGGTAGGTGGGGATGCCGTGGCGGGCGCCGGCGGGGTCGTAGCAGCGGCCGGGGCCGGGGCTCACGGCTCAGCTCGCTTTCGGCTTGCGCCTGCGTCGGCCGATGCGGTCGGTGGCGCCGTCTTCGGGGCGGCGGCCGGAGCGCGCCCACTGGCCGGGGGCCTGCCCGGCAGAGGACGCGGGGCCGGGGTCCGGCCGGGTGATCTCCCACCGGCGCGAGGTCTTGTCACGCCACATGCCCATGGGTACCTCCCCCGGTCCGGTCGGTGCGGATCGTGTCGCGCAGACGGCGGGCCGTGGCCGGGGAGATGTGAAGCTCCCGGCGGATGCCCTCGGCGGTCAGCCGGTCGTCGGGCCAGTCGGCGGTCAGCGTCCGGGCCTCGGCCAGAAGCTGATCGGGGGTGCGGCGGGGACGGGCCGTGCGGGCCGCGTCCGGGACCCGGCCGGTCACCGCGCGCGGGCGGCGGCCGTCGGCCCCGATCGCCCGTCGGCCCGACCCGGACGCCACGGCCGGGGCCTTGACGATCGGCGCCGATTTGGTGGCCGTGGGGTCGATCGGATCGGGCACCGTGATGCGGTCGATCCGAACCACCACCGGGCTCGATCCGGGCAGGTCAGAGGTAGACCGTTTCGTAGGATCTTGGGTCGATTCCTCCGCATTCGCGGGGTCGATCGGCTGGGCCGTGTCGGCGGCCGGGGTCGGCCCCGTGATGACGGGAGCCTCCATCGTCGCGCCGAACATCGCGGCCAGCGCGGCATCGGCGCCGCCGATGATCCGGGTCCGCTGGACGTCGACCAGTCGGCCGCCCAGGGAGACGTCACCGGCGCCGATCCGGCGGGCGAGCCGCCACGACGCCCGGTCCGACCGGCGCCGGACCGACGCGGAGGGGTGGGACGCGGCACGGGCCCGGTGGTAGGCAAGGGCCCGTACGGTCGCAGCGTCCCGGGCTTCAGACTCGGCGTCGCGGCCGTCGGTGTGGACGACGATCCGGCGGGCGAGGAACGCCATGCCCTCCGCCGAGATGGTCATGCCCATCGGGGTGATGGCGTAGATGACGGTCCGGGCCCCGTCCGGGGCGGCCATCGCCGACATCAGCGACGCGGCGGCGGGCAGCGCCCACAGACCGGCCCGCACCACGGCGGGCGAAGACTGCCCCAGCAGCGTCAGCCCCAGCAACACCAGAGCCAGCACCGCCGTCGCGCCCTCACCGGCCGCCACCGCACCGAGCGCCGTACCCGGCCCGTACGCGGCGGCGATGTTGCTGTAGGTGCCGTACCCGCCCGCGACACCGGTCGCCAGCATCGGCACGAACGCGAGCGCGAGAACGGCCTTCTGTGTGCGGGTCAGGGACCGGCGAGCCGTCGGGGCACTCACGACCCACCGCCGATCAGGCGGACGTCGAGGGTGCCCGTCAGCCAGATGGAGCGGGTGTCCTCCCCCGGCGCCTCCGTCCACTCCCACACCGCGCCGTCGACCGGCGCGAAGCCGAGCGCGGCAAGGGCGGCGGACCGCTCCTCGTGCGTCGGGAGCTTCCGACCGAACTCGTGTACCGGCCAGTCCTTCGAGGGGCTGTCCGAGGCGATGTACACCTCCCACGCCCCCCAGGGGGTGTGGGACATCCGGGCCCGGTACCTCACGCCGCACCCCCCGCCCACCCCGGCGTACCGGGGCGGTTCGTCAGGGCCGCGCGGGCCGCCATCACCCGGCGCCGGGCCCGCCGGATCCGGCGGTCGTCCAGCTCGGACGGGACCCGGTCCAGGACCGCGATCCGAACATCCAGCTCATCGACCTCGGCCAGGATCAGCGGCATCTCCCGCTCGATCTCGTCCAGCTCAGCCGCCGTCGGCTCCAGCCACGGCGCGAACGCCGTAACCGCCCCGGCGACCGTCAGGTCAGGGACAATGCCCATGGGTCGTTCTTCTCCTTCCGGTGAAACGGCCCGAACCGAGGTCCCGGAGTTGCACCTCCGGGACCTCACGCCGTTGGAGCGGACTCTCAGCTCCCCCCACCCCGCCCGTACGACCCAGAGGGCCGTACGGGCGGGAAGAGGCAACCGGCCGCCCAGCCGGGCGGCGATGGTCGAGAAGCGGCTTTCACCCGGCTCCGTTGCGGCGGAGTACGGGTCCCGAGATGCCGGATACGGGTGCGTCATCGTCGCTGCTCTGACGCCAGCAGGGCGGCCGTGTGCCAGATGGCACCCGAGGGGCTGACCTCCCGAAAAGGGAGGGATGATTCCCGCCGGTGTTCTCCAGCGCTGACACACGAGCAAGGTGTGCCGCCGACGGCCCTCACCCGGCCGCCACAGGGACGGGGACTTCCACCCCGCCGTTCAAACACACACTCTGTTCAGTTCTCAAAGGCCGAACGCTTCCTTCGGGTCCCTTTCACCGGACCCTCCGGACTATCCCGGAGCGGGACAGGGCACTGCTAAAGAGATCCTGTCCTCAACTCCTCTTTAGGAGTGACTCGACTATGGCGTACCCTGAGCGAGACGTCAACTCCTCTTGAGGACTTATCCTGAGTTGGTCAACGAGCAGGGATGGTGAGGCCACGATGGCCAAGCGGTACGAGCGGATCGCCGGACAGCTTCGTGAGCGCATTCGCGCTGGTGAGCTGAAGCCCGGTCAGCGTCTCCCCGCAGAGACGGCGCTGACTAAGGAGTACAGGACCAGCCTGCCGACGATGCGGGATGCTCTTGCTCTGCTTCTGGCTGAGGGGCTGATCGACAAGAAGCACGGCGTGGGGAACTTCGTCCGCAAGCCCCGAAAGCTGGTACGTCGGGAGAACACCCGCCACCAGTGGGAGAAGGACCGGGCGCGGGCTGGTGAAGAGGACCGGCTCTCGACGGGAGCGACTGAGCGGGACACCGGTCTGACGATCTCGGATCTTGAGTTCCACGCGAGCTTCGCGGAAGTGCCGGCCACCCCAGACCTCGCGGAGCAGTTCGGTGTACCGGTCGGCACCCGACTGCTTGAGCGCGTCTATCGCACCAACCACCGGGACGAGGACACGCCATTCAACATCGCCCGGTCGTACCTGGTGTACGAGCAGGTAGCGGCCAACCCCGAGCTGCTCGACCCGTCCAAGGAACCGTGGCCGGGTGGGACCCAGAACCAGTTGCACACCATCGGTATCGAGCTGGATCGAGTGGTGGAGCGCGTGACGGCCCGTCCGCCCACGGTTGAGGAGTCCGAGGACTTGGGTCTGCACGGGGGTATCGCCGTGGTTGTTCTGCGGAAGACGTCGATCGACACGGACGGCCGCGTGGTGGAGGTCTCTGACGTGACGCTGCCCGGCGATCGCACTGAACTGATCTTCACCACACCTCTGGCGAGGTGGTAGACGTGAGCCGTCGCATTTCGGTGATCACGGCTGTTCACGCACCCGCCGCCCACCACCTCGCGGACACCTATAAGTCACTCCTTGCCCAGCGCCTGCCTGACGGGTGGGACTGGGAGTGGATCATCCAGGAAGACGGCGAGACGGATGCCGTTGCTCCGCACATCCCTGACGATCCGCGTATCAGTTTCGCCCAGGGCAGGCCGGGGCGGGCCGGGATGGCTCGGACGCTCGCCCTGTCGCGAGGGAGCGGCGAGTACGTGAAGACGCTTGATGCGGACGACATGCTCACACCGGGAGCGCTGGCCCGCGACTTGGCCGCGCTCGTGGAGGCCCCTGCCCTTGGCTGGGCCACGTCCCGGGTTCTCGACCTCTTCCCGGACGGGTCGACTGTTGGGTTTGATCAGGACCCACCGCAGGGGCCTATCGAGCGAGGCGCAGTCCTCGCGCACTGGCAGGCGAACGATTGCCGGGCGCAAGTTCATCCGGCGACACTGTTCGCCCGCCGGGACCTGGTTTTGGCTCTTGGCGGGTGGATGGCGCTGCCAGCCTCGGAGGACACGGGGTTGCTGCTAGCCCTGAGCGCCGTGGCCCAGGGCTGGTTCACTGCCGAGACGGGTCTGCTCTACCGGAAGTGGCCGGGGCAGGTCACGAGTCACGCATCTCATGTGCATGAGGGTGAGTGGCAGGCCCGGATGACAGTCATCAGGGCGCGAGCAGAGGCGCTTGCCCGCTTCGAGGGCTGGCGCTTCGGATCCTGAATGGACACCCCCGTTGGCCAACCTCTGGCCAACGGGGGTGCTTTTTCGTTCGAGGGTATGGCAAAGGGCCAGGCCACCGGCGGGGCGATGTCTCCCCAGCAACCGGTCTTGAAAACCGTCGTGGCAGCGATGTCACCGTGGGTTCAAATCCCACACCCACCGCCTGATGGAACGGCCCCTGACCAGCGTGAACGGTCAGGGGCCTTTCGTCTGTCCGGGCGCTGGTCCGGGGCGGCGGTTAGAGCGGGCGGGGGGCTGAAGGGCGGGGTGGGTTTCGGTCAGGTGGTAGGGATTCGGTCATGATCACATCAACACTTCCAGGTACTTTACTTGCCCTTGACCTGGTGGCAGGCTGACGTCCATCTCAGCCCCCCACAGGCGAAACCTTCTCAACTCCCCTTGTTCACAGGTGAGTTGAGCCTGGGCTGATTTCAGTGGGACTTCATGGAAACAGACCTCTGGATCGGAGTGCTCGTGAAGCGTCGTGTTCGTTGTGCGGCTTTTGTGGCGACTGTCGCGGCTGGTGTCGCCCTGACCCTGTCGAGCGGTACCGCGCACGCCCAGGAGAAGCAGGCGGCTCCCGGCGCCGGGGGCGGTCTGATCAACATCAACGGGCCGCTGATCTACAACACCGGTGACATCGATCTGCTCGAGGACGTCTTCGAGCACATCAGCATCCCGATCTTCGGGCAGGCCGTGCACCAGATGTACGACTGGGCGAAGTTCGAGGGCGGCCTCTTCGGCAAGAAGTAGTCGCGGGGCCCGGGACGCCGGGACCCGGAATCGGTTGTGAAGGGGTGCCCCGTCGGCGGGGCACCCCTTTCCGGTGGTACGGGCGCTACGGCGCGGCGGTCCCGTGGCGGCGGCCCCGCTGTTCCGAGGTGAGGCGGCGGGCGGAGGCGATGGTGGCGCGGGCCTCGGGTTCGGGGAGTCCGGCGTGGACGGCGGCTCGGGTGAGGGCGTCGGCCAGGGTCTCGCCGATGCCGTTCTCGTAGGCCCGGCAGGCGGCCCAGAACAGCCGGGTGTTCCGTTGGCCCTGATGCGCGGCGCGGACGAAGTGCACCAGGCCGTGGCCGTGGGAGGGGCGCGGACGGGAAGCGCCGGGGTGGTGAGGGCGCGCGGGGGGCGCGATCAGCCGGAGGAGCGTGCGCGGGCAGGGCGCGGGCGCGAGCCGGGCCGTACCGGGCGCGAGGCGGTACGTCCCCCGGGCGGTCACCGAGCCGGGGCCGACGAGGTAGCCCCCGTACCCCCGGATGTCGATCCCGGGGGCCAGCCGGCTCGCGGAGTTGGGGGCGGTGACATCGGGCGGGCCGGTGAGCCAGAGATGACGTCCCCCGCTCGGGGTGATCACGGTGACCGTTTCCGGGATCGTGAACAGATGCCGGAGCGCGAGGTCCCGCAGCGCCGCGAAGGACGCGGGTGATTCCGGGGCGGACGGTTCCGGGTCCTGGTCACCGGGGGTGCCGGAGCTGCCCGGTGTGGTGACGTCGAGGTCGATCCCGATCAGCCGGTGCGGTGCCCTGCCGCAGGCGATGCCGTAGCCGGTCGCCCCGGGCGCGGCGGCGAACAGGGCGCGTACGGCCGCCGGATCGGTGGTGGCGTCGTGGACGCCGTGGCCGGGCAGCCCGCAGGCGCCGCGGCACCGTTCGGTCCCGGCGGTTTCCGGGGCCCGGCCGGGGGCGGGTTCGTCGCGGTGCGGCGATCGCAGTGCCGGGAGTTTCGAGGCGGACAGCGGAATGACGGGGAGGCCGCGTTCGGCGGCGGCCAGGGCGTGGGCGAGAACGAGGGTGGAGGTCTCTCTGTCGGGCAGGGCCATGAGCTCATTTTCGTACTTGTGTTCGAAGATCGGTAGAGGGGGGTGACGGAGTCGAGGGGCGCCGTAACGGTTCGCCCCTTGTGGCGCCCGGGATTTGGGGCACTTGGGCCGGTTCGGTTCCGGCGATCCGTACCGGTCTGCGGGCGTGAAAGGGGTTTATCTGCTTGTCCTCACGCTTGAGGGGGAATCGCTCCGGCTTGGGTAGTTCGGCGGGGGTTCGTTGGGCAACTCTGGGGGCGCGACGCCGTCCTCGCGATCCGGCGCGTTCGGTCCCTTTGGACCGGCGCTCGGAGTCGTCTTGCATGGATGCGTCGTAGTTACGGCATTAGTTATGAATTTTTCGGAGGAGAAGACATGGCAAGCATCCGTACGGTCCGCGTTCTCGCCGCCGTTGCCGCCCTGCCCCTGACGGCTGTCCTGTTCACCGGGGTCGCCTCGGCCGACAACGGAGCCTTCGCGGACAACGGATCGAACACGACCATCGCCTCGATCGTCGGCAGCGGGGTGGGCGGTGCCAATCACGGCAATTCGACTACCAGTCAGCAGGTCGCCAGCGGCGCCGGTTCCTCGAACCAGAGCAACAACGCCAGCGTCAACGGCTCGGCCTTCACCGCCATCGACCAGGACAACGTGAATGTCCACTTCGGTCACCTGTGGTGGTGACGTCCGGCCCGACGGGGGGATGACCGAGGGGTGATGTCGCCTGGGCGGCGGTGCCGGGAGCGCCGCCGCCCAGGCGCTTCTCCGTTCTCGCCCTGGTCTCGTCCCGGTTGTCGTCCTGTCGTCGCCCGTCCTGCCGGTGCGGGCCGGACCCCGGTCACGTCCGGTACGGGGGTCCGGGCCGTGACCGGGGTCCCGGCCTTCGGGCGGCGGCCGGTCCATGGGTCCGCCGGAGGTACCGGCGCGCCGAAGGAGCCGCGCGCCGGGGCTCGTACGCCGAAGCCCCGGCCCGACCCGACGCGCCCGTGAGTGCCGTCCGTACCTCCTGGTCGCGCTCCTCCCGGTGCCCGTCCCGGGCGGGTAGGGGTGGACCCGGGTATCAGGGGTAGCAGTACTTGTTCTCCACCTGGAGGCGTACGGCGGTCCACCCAGGTCGTACGCCCTGAGAGGCCCCGCCCCCACCCGGAAAACCATCACCGGTCCGGGTCATCCCGGCGGAACGGACATCCGTCGGCCCGTACCCTCTCCTCCGCCCCTGAGGGTCTTCTCCACCCAGAGGAGGTGGGGTCACCACTACCACTACAACCTGAGGGGGACACGGCTTCGGGCCTTCTGGCCGATCCGCCGGAGCCGGGCCCGCTCCTAGCGTGGAGCTATGACCACGCCAGTCTGCACAAGCGCTTCGAAGGCCGCCCTGTCGGTGCCTCCGTCGTACGGCACGACCGACGCACGGTACGCGACCTGCTCCCGCTACTCGTCGTTCTCGTCGTACGTACGGGCGCGGGGCCCCGTGCTGCTGCGGACCGCGCGATCGCTCACCGCGAACCCCAGCGACGCCGAGGACCTGCTCCAGACCGCCCTCACCAAGACCTATGTGGCCTGGGAGCGGATCGAGGACCACCGCGCGCTCGACGGCTATGTCCGCCGGGCCCTGCTGAACACCCGGACGTCGCAATGGCGGAAGCGGAAGGTGGACGAGTTCGCCTGCGAGGAGGTGCCCGAGCGGGAGACCTCGCCCACGCCCGACCCGGCGGAGCAGCAGGTGCTGCACGACGCGATGTGGCGGGCCGTGATGAAGCTCCCGGACCGGCAGCGCGCGATGGTCGTACTGCGTTATTACGAGGACCTGAGCGAAGCCCAGACGGCCGAGGTGCTCGGGGTCTCCGTGGGCACGGTCAAGAGCGCGGTCTCCCGGGCGCTCGGCAAACTCCGCGAGGACCCGGAGCTGGCGCCCGCGCGCTGAGCGTCCCCGATCGCCTCCGATTGTCTCTGATCGTCTTTGATGCCTCCGATGGCGATTTCGTGTCCCCCGGGTAGTGACATACCGCCTGGTACGCGAGCAGAATCTTCCCCACCCTTACTGCCGCGTAGCATCACAGCGCCCACCGGGAGGACGCCGTGCTGAGCACCATGCAGGATCTACCGCTGACCGTGAGCCGCATCCTCGAACACGGGATGAGAGTTCACGCGGGTTCCCAGGTCACGACCTGGACCGGCGGTCCCGAACCGGAGCGCCGCAGCTTCGGCGAGGTCGGTGAACGGGCGATCCGGCTGGCGAACGCGCTCCGCGACGAGCTGGGTGTCGACGGCGACCAGCGGGTCGCGACCCTCATGTGGAACAACGCCGAGCATCTGGAGGCGTATCTGGCCGTGCCCTCGATGGGTGCCGTCCTGCATACGCTCAATCTCCGGCTCCCCGCCGAGCAGCTGATCTGGATCGCGAACCACGCCGCCGACCGGGTGGTGATCGTCAACGGTTCGCTGCTGCCGCTGCTCGCCCCGCTGCTGCCGCATCTGCCCACCGTCGAGCACATCGTGGTCTCGGGACCCGGTGACCGGGGGCTGCTGACCGGCGCGGACACCGAGGCGCGGATCCACGAGTACGAGGAGCTGCTGGCGGACCGCCCGACCACCTTCGACTGGCCGGAGCTGGACGAACGTACCGCCGCCGCCATGTGTTACACCTCCGGCACCACCGGCGATCCCAAGGGCGTGGTCTTCTCCCACCGTTCGATCTATCTGCATTCGATGCAGGTGGGTATGGCGGAGTCGATGGGCCTGACGGACAAGGACACGACCCTCGTCGTCGTGCCGCAATTCCATGTAAATGCCTGGGGAATTCCGCACGCCACCTTTATGACCGGTGTCAACATGCTTATGCCGGATCGTTTCCTCCAGCCCGCGCCGCTGGCCGAGATGATCGAGCGCGAGCGGCCGACGCACGCCGCCGCGATCCCCACCATCTGGCAGGGCCTGCTCGCCGAGGTCACCGCCAACCCCCGCGATCTGACGTCCCTCACCCAGGTCACCATCGGCGGCTCGGCCTGCCCCCCGGCGCTCATGAAGGCATATGACGAACTGGGCGTACGGCTCTGTCCGGCCTGGGGCATGACGGAGACCTCCCCGCTCGGCACGATGGCCCACCCGCCCGGCGGACTCACGCCCGAGGAGGAGTGGCCGTACCGCAATACGCAGGGCCGGTTCCCGGCCGGGGTCGAGGGCCGGATCGTCGGCCCGGGCGGGGACGTCCTGCCCTGGGACAACGAGTCGGTCGGTGAGCTGGAGGTACGCGGCCCGTGGATCACGGCCTCGTACTTCGGCGGCACCGGGGCCGAACCGCTCCGCCCCGAGGACAAGTTCAGCGACGACGGCTGGCTGAAGACCGGTGACGTCGGAGTGATCAGCCACGACGGCTTCCTCACCCTCACCGACCGGGTCAAGGACGTGATCAAGTCCGGTGGCGAGTGGATCTCCAGCATCGCGCTGGAGAACGCGCTGATGGCCCACCCCGAAGTCGCCGAGGCGGCGGTGGTCGCGGTGCCCGACCCCAAGTGGGACGAACGCCCGCTGGCGACCGTGGTCCTCAAGGCCGGCGCGACCGTCGATCTGCCCGGACTGAAGGCGTTCCTCGCCGAGACCGTGGCGAAGTGGCAGCTTCCGGAGCGCTGGTCGCTGGTCGAGGAGGTGCCGAAGACGAATATCGGCAAGTTCGACAAGCGGGTGATCCGCAGGAAGTACGCGGACGGGGAACTGGACGTCGTCGAAGTGTAGTTCTGTCCCGGAATACGGAAACAGCAGATAGACAGCTACGGAGAACCGCGCCCGCCGAATTCATGGCGGGCGCGGTTCTCCGTATTGCCGTCTCGGATTCCCGGACCTCTGCTAATTGGTTCCGATCTTGGCGAGCAGATCGACGATCCGCGACTGCACCTCGGTGCTGGTCGACCGCTCCGCGAGGAACAGCACCGTCTCCCCCGACGAGAGCCGGGGCAGTTCGGCGCGGTTGAGCCCGGCCGAGGTGTAGACGACGAGCGGGGTGCGGTTGAGCCGGCCGTTGGCACGCAGCCAGTCGATGATCCCGGCCCGGCGGCGCCGTACCTGCATCAGATCCATCACGACCAGGTTGGGCCGCATCTGGCCGGCGAGGGTGACGGCGTCCGCGTCGGCCGCCGCGCGGGCGACCTGGAGGCCGCGGCGCTCCAACGCCTCCGTCAGCGCCAGGGCGATCTCCTCGTGCTCCTCGATCAGCAGGACCCGGGAGGGGTGCTGCTCGCTGTCGCGGGGGGCGAGCGCCTTCAGCAGGACGGCCGGATCGGCACCGTACGCCGCCTCTCGTGTGGCCTGCCCCAGACCGGCCGTGACCAGCACCGGAACCTCGGCGGCCACGGCGGCCTGGCGCAGCGACTGCAAGGCGGTACGGGTGATCGGACCGGTCAGCGGATCCACGAACAGGGCGGCCGGGAACGCCGCGATCTGCGCGTCGACCTCCTCCCGCGAATGGACCACGACGGGCCGGTAGCCCCGCTCGCTCAACGCCTGCTGGGTGGAGACGTCGGGCGCGGGCCACACCAGCAGCCGCCGCGGATTGTCCAGCGGCTCGGGCGGCAGTTCGTCGTCGACGGGCTGTGGCGGCGGCCGGTTGTCGACCTCGACCGCGCCGTCCAGCGACTCGGGGCCCTCGGCGCCGTCGTCGGGCGCGCTGATGGCGTACGCCCGGCCCGGCGCCCCGCCGTCCCGGTCGAGCCCGGACGGTACGGGGGTGGCCACCGGGGCCGTCGGGGGCGCGGGGGCTGCCGGGGCCGCGGCGGCCGACTGCGGTTCCGTACCCGGCTCGGGCCGGTCGGCGGTCGGCGGCGTACCGAGCTTGCGGCGTCGGCCGGAGCCGGAAGATCCCTGCTGGCCGGACCCCTGCGACTGCCCGGCCCCGGCCCCGGCTCCGGACGAGGGCGCGGAAGCGGGTACGGGAACAGGCGTGGGCGCGGGGCCGGGCGCGGCGGCCTGATGGCCGGGGCCGCCCTGGCCGAGGGCCCGCACGCTGAACGCCCTCCCCTGCGAGGCGTCCGGCGGCAGCGGTACGCCACCGGCCGGAGTCGGGGCCTCGGCGGGCAACGGCTGCGCGGCCGTACGCCCCTGGACCGGACCCCCGGCCTGGGCACCCCGCGTCGGAGTACCCGGCACCGGAGCGGGCGGTACCGGAGGCACGGGCTCCGCTGGGGGGAGCGGCAGCGACAGCGACCCGGTCCCGCCGGTCCCGTGCGGATGCGACGCCGCTACGGACCCGTCGGCGGGAGCGCCGGACGTGCCCGGGGCCTCCGGGGCGAGCGGTCGGCCGTGTCCGGCCGTGTCGTCGGCCCCCTCCGGGCGGCGGGCCCGGCGGCGGCCCGTCGGAGCGGGCGCGGCCGGATCAGCACCCGCGCCCGGACCGGCACCCTGGCCCGCCCCCGGAACGGGAACCGGACCGGAAACCGGAAGGGGAATCGGATGCGGCTGCGGGGGAGTGTGCTGATCGGTACCGGGCTCGGTGAGCACCAGCTCGTGCTGACCGGTGTCCCCGCCGCCCGGCGCCCGGTCGGCGTCGGCGGGCGGCAGCGCGAAGGGGGACCGCGCCTGCGGATCCTGGCCCTCCGCCGGTGCGGGCGCGAGCGCCCGCCGGGCTCGCCGTCCCTGGGCCGCGGGCGCCGCCTGGGCGGGCAGCCCCTGTGCCGGTACGGGCTGTCCGGGACCCGGTACGGGCACCGCGACGGCCCCCGCGCCCTGTGCGGGCACCGGCACGCCACCGGGAACACCAGAGCCACCGGGGCCGCCCGGTCGGCCCGCGTCCCCGGCCCCGGGTCCGGCCGGAAGCTCGGCCACCCCGCCGTGCCGCGCCCGTCGCCCGGCCTGGGCCCCGGCGACGGCCGCACCCTCCACCGGAACGCCCTGCGGCGGTACGGCGGCACCCGGAGCGGCGGCCTGCCCGGCCGCCGCGGCACCCTCGGCGGCGGTCACGACCGCGCCCTCCGCCGGACTGGGCCGCCCGCGCCGACGGCCCGTGCCCCCGGTCGCGTCCTGCGCCGGGATCAGCTCATGAGCCGGTACGCCGCCCTGCGCGCCGCGCCGACGTCCCGTACCGCCGTCGTCCTCACCACCTCCGGCACCGACACCGGCACCGGCGGCCTCCGCGCCCGAACCCGAACCCGAACCCGAACCCGAACCGGAACCAGAAACGGAACCCGGGCCGGAAGCCGCGCCCTGCGGCTCCCCGGCGGCGCGCTCCGCCGCCAGCGGGCTCTCCAGGAACGCGTCCGTGGACCCCCGGCGGGCCCGGCGGCGGCCACCGCCCATCGTCTCGTCCGTCGCCTGCTCCGGCAGCGCCAGGACCTGCCCGGCCCCACCGCCGGTCGCCCCTCCGGCCGATTCCCCGGCCGGTCCCTCGCCACCGTCAGCGCTGTCGGCCCCGCCGGTGACGGCGTCCTTCGCCGCCACCGCGCCCGAACCCTCGCCCAGCGGCACCTCGACCACATACGCGCCGCCGCTGGTCCCCGGCACCTCGTGCGTCTGTACGACCCCGCCGTGCGCCCCGACGATCCCGCGCACGATGGGCTGATGAACCGGATCGCCCCCGGCGTACGGGCCGCGGATCTCGAACCGGACCACCCTGCCGCGCTGCGCCGCCGCGACCACGATCGTGGAGTCGGCGTACCCCGGCGCCGTACCGTCGTTCGGCATCGGCTGCCGGGTCTTGCCGGTCGCGTCGACCCCGGCGACATCGGCGATCAGGTGCGCCAGCGCCGTCGCCAGCTGGCCCGCGTCCACCTCGGCCTCGATCGGCGGCGCGTGCACCGCGAACTGCGCCCGGCCGGGCCCGATCAGCTCCACCGCGCCCTCGACGGCGGTGGCCACCACCGCGTCGAGCAGGACATTCGTCTTCAGCAGCGGCTCGTCACCGGTGTCGAGCCGCTGATAGCCGAGAACGTTGTCGATCAGGGTCGTCATCCGGGCGTACCCGGCGGCGAGATGGTGCAGGATCTGGTTCGCCTCGGGCCAGAGCTGCCCGGCCGGGTCGGCGGCGAGCATGCCCAGCTCCGTACGGAGTTCGTCCAGCGGCGCCCGCAGCGCACCGCCCAGGACCGCCGTCAACTGCTCGTGCCGCGCCGCCAGCTCGCGGTTCCGCTCGTCGCGGGCCTCGATCTCGGCGGTGTACCGCTCCGACTTGTCGGCGATCTCGGCTGCGTACTCCTCGGCGGCCCGGTCCCGCTCGGACGTCAGCCGCTCGGTGGTCTCCGCCAGCTCCGTCCTGTGCCGCTCGGTGAGCCGCTCCGACTCGGTCCTGTGCCGCTCGGCCAGCTTCTCGAACGGCCTGCGGTCGGTGAAGGTCATCACCGCGCCGACCAGCTGGTCCCCGTCCCGTACCGGCGCCGTCGTCAGGTCCACCGGGACCCGCGAACCGTCCTTCGACCAGAGCACCTGCCCCCGGACCCGGTGCTTCCGCCCGGACCTGAGGGTGTCCGCGAGGGGCGACTCGCCGTACGGGAACGGCTTGCCGTCCTCGCGCGAGTGCAGCACCAGCGGATGCAGCTCCCGGCCGCCCAGGTCACTGGCGCGAAAACCCAGGATCTGGGCCGCCGCCGGATTGACCAGGACGACCCGGCCCTCGGTGTCCGTACCCACGACGCCCTCGGCCGCCGCGCGCAGGATCATCTCGGTCTGCCGCTGCGAACGGGCCAGCTCCGCCTCGGTGTCCACGGTGCCCGACAGATCCCGTACCACCAGCATCAACAGCTCGTCACCCGTGTAGGTGGTGGCGGCGTCGTACGCCTCGCGCCCGTCCTCCAGATTGGCGCTCGTCACCTCCACGGGGAACTCGCTGCCGTCCGTCCGCCGGGCCGTCATCCGGGTCGGCTTCGTACGGCCCCGGGCGTCGGCGGCCTCCGGCCGGCGCATCGACCCGGGGATCAGCCGGGAGTCGAACGCGGGCAGCAGATCCAGCAACCCGCGCCCGACCAGCGCCGTACCGGGCGCCTCGAACAGCCCGAGGGCGATGGTGTTGGCGTTGACGACGGTGCCGTTGCAATTGACGAGCACCAGACCGTCGGGGAGTGCGTCGAGTATGGCTGCGAGGCGAGCAGCGCCTCGGGATGGCCTGCTGCTCA
Organism: Streptomyces sp. NPDC020875; assembly: GCF_040641415.1. NCBI lineage: Bacteria > Bacillati > Actinomycetota > Actinomycetes > Kitasatosporales > Streptomycetaceae > Streptomyces > Streptomyces sp. NPDC020875. The sequence continues at coordinate 177,078 of NZ_JBFADP010000003.1, forward strand.
CGACGACGGTTCCTCCTGACCTACGGACATCAGCCTGTCACTGGAGGGAGTCTAGGGCAGTGGGTGTACCGGGGCGGGGGCTGAGGGTCAGCTCTCATCCGGTGGTGTGCCGACGGTGTGGGGGACCGGTGGGTCCCCCGTGACGTTTCCGCGTACGAGCCCCCGGCCGGCCGACCCGCTCGCGATACCCGGCGCACCGCCGCTCGGTCCGCCCCGCGACGGGCCGTCCGGCCGCCGACCGTGCGCCTGCCGACTGTCCGGCTGTGGACCGGCCCGCCGTCGACCGGGGGGTCGATCAGGGGACCGTCGGCCAGAGGGCCGGGCATCAGGCCCCGGCGCTCGGCAGTACCGGCGTGAGGTTGTTCCAGCGGTGGATCTCGCAGCCGTTCTGCCGGGAGAAGGAGGCGTCGACCCGGTGCCCCTGCCAGACCCCGGTGACCCGCGCGGTCGCGGGCCCGCCCGCCTGCTGGGTGCAGAACACCCCCCGGTCCACCGGCGCGAAGGGATCCTCCGTACCCCGGGCCAGCTCGTCGAGCCGGTCACACGCGGCGTCGGCGGCCGGATGATTCCCGCCGACGGCCCCGGCCGGGCCGCACTCCAGCTCGTACCGCCCATCGGTCCTGGCGTTGCCCGTCTCCGACACCACCACGGTCAGCCGGTCCTCCCCCGCGAGCTCCCCGCCGAGCAGCGGCGGCAGCGGCAGGGGCGGCAGCAGCGGCTGCGCGGCGGCCACCGAAGCGCCCGCGAAAGCGGTGAGGGCGGTGAGGGCGGCGGCGGATGCGGTGGCGGTGGTGACGATGCGGCGCAGCATGAACGCTCCTGTTCGGCTCGTACGCGATACGGAGGGCCGACGGCCCCACACCCTCTAACGCGCCCCGCCCCGTCTCGTTGCGCTCCCCGCCCGCCGCCCGCCTCGGGAGCCCCTTCGCGAGCCCTCCCGGGAACCCGGATTCGCCTTTGCTCCAGCCCCCGGCCGCCTAGTACCGTGGACGGCGATTGGTGACAGCCCGTGTGGCTGTGTCATCATCGGCTCACCACGCGCGGATGCGCGAGGTGCTGGAGGCGTCGCCTAGTCCGGTCTATGGCGCCGCACTGCTAATGCGGTTTGGGCTTTACCGTCCATCGAGGGTTCAAATCCCTCCGCCTCCGCCAGCAAGATCACCAGAGCCCCGGCCCACTCAGGACCGGGGCTCTGGTGCGTCCGCCACCACCGACCCCATCCCTCGTCCGGGGGATACGAAAGCCCCCGCCCGGGGCCTGTCAGAGGGTCTGTCCGCCCCCTGCTCTCGGCATCGTTTCCGCAGGTCAGGCAGGGTGGAGTTAATGGATTTCGCGTGACGGCGCAGGTCATGTAATGTTGTTCCCGCAACGCCGACCGGGGAGAAAAGCCCGAGAAGCCGAGCAAAACAAGCACTCGTAGCTTAACGGATAGAGCATCTGACTACGGATCAGAAGGTTGCAGGTTCGAATCCTGCCGAGTGCACATCAACGAGAGGCCCCGGACGAGAGTCCGGGGCCTCTCGCGTTATGCCGTCCGGCAGTCGGCGAGAGGACATATTGCCGGGGACGGGCATGGTGGCGGTATCGGGCCTCTGTGATCATCGAGGTAGAAGCGATGAAAGGGGGGTACATGTCCGAACTGTTTTTGATCATCAGCATCGTGATGGCGCTCGTACTCGGTGTGGCCGGGGTGATCGCCCTGGTGGCCGGGCGGGTGGTGTTGCCGTGGAACGGGAAGGTCCGGCAGGCCAGGGTCTGGGGGGCCGGTGCGCTGTTGGCGGCCGTGGGGCTGGCGACCGCGCGGCTGGTGACGTACGAGGTGACCGTGCCGCTGCTGCTGGGCGGGCTGCTTCTGCAGTTCCTGGCCGAGTTCTTCGGGGGGCGGCGGGCCCGGCAGGCCGAGTGAAACGTCGGGGCCGGGCCCGGAGTGATCCGGGCCCGGCCCCGACGGGGAGTGGGGGAGGTACGGGTCAGATCACCGGTTCCCCGGAGGCGAATCTGGCTCCGGCTTCCACGTCGTCGTCGTGGACGGGTACGTCCTGGACACCGAGGCGGCGCAGAAGGTCCGGCAGCCGGATCACATAGGCACGACCGCGGCGGTGGAGCGGACAGGGGAAGGTCCCGTTCTTGATCCGTCGGTGGGCGGTCGACAGGCTCATCTCCAGGGCCTCGGCGGCGATGCGGAGGCCGACCTGATCGGGCAGGCCGAAGAGCTCCGAGAAGGGGATGTACTCGGCTCGGCGTAGTGTCATCGTCGATCGTCTTCCGGCCGGGGTGGTCCTGCCACGCCGAACAGGCCGATCTGATGGTCGGGTCGGGACGGCGGCAGAGGCCGTGCCCGCCGTGTTCTCCGGACGGCGCGAACTCGGGGCATCAGACCCAGGTGGTGGGCGAGGGCGCCCAGCCGCTCACCGTTGGCCCGTCGTACCAGGGCCTGGGACGGGGCTGAGATCTCGACGATCCCGGCATGTCGGCAGGGTGTCTCGGGATCGTCGAGGGATCGGTTGCCGCGGATGTCCTCGGGATGATCGGCGAGCCGCTCCCGCGGATCTCGGCGGGGCGTTCTCCAGCCGGTCGTGGACGCGGCCCGCAGCAGATGCTCCGCCGTGTCCGCGGGGTGATCGGGCGTCGGGCCGCGGAGGGCCTCCAAGAGGCCCAGGAGCATGGTCGAGCACACATCGGCGTGCTCGGCGCGGATCCGGCGGGCGATCTTGCGAGAGGTCGCCGCCAGCCGGGGAGCGAGCAGCCAGACGGCCAGAAGCGTCCACCGCTGTTCGTGCGGCGCGGTCGGTTCCGTGCGAGCCCGGCCCACGACGTGCCCCCAGAGCGCCGCCCCGCCAGTGGTGGAAGGGTCGGTTGCAGTACGGCGCAGCCGGTCGAGGTCCAGGCCGCATGCGTCGGCCGGTCCGGGGCAGGAGCCCTGGTGGTAGCACCATCGGGCATCCGCGTATCGCGTTGTCATCAGGTCGTTCAGCCGGGCGAAGACCGTCGGGAACGGTGTGGCGCTCATTCGGGACGCTCGTCATCGGGTGCGTCCGGTTCCGCCCCCGGGGACGGGGTCCACAGAGGCGGTAGATCGTTGCCGCCCCAGTGATCGGCCGGTCGGGCCGTACCGTTCGGGGCGTAGCCGTTCGAATGCGCTGTCGGTGAGTGTGGAGGGCCGGCTTCGGCGGGCCCGTCCGGGGAAGGGGCGGGCGGCGGCGGTGAGAATCGATCGGCCAGCAGGTCACGGCGGAGAGCCGCCGCCGTGCCAGGGCTGCCTGACGCCTCCGCCATCCGGGCCAGGCGATCGATGAAGGCTTGACGATCCGCGGAATCCTCGGCGAACCCCATTTCGTCGATGAGCGCCGAGACATACGCGCTCGGACCGGTGCCGCCGCCTGGTCCGGAACCTCCGGCAGGGCTCGAAGGGCCGAAGCCGCCGTCCGGACCGGGGCCGTGGCCGTGGGGTGGTTCCTCCGTGCCGGGGTCGATAGGCGGTTCGGGCGGAAGGAACAGATGGTGGAAGGCTTCCGGCAGTTCGCGATCGTTGGCGGCCGCCGACAGGCAGCTGAGCGGGGCGATCATTTCCACGGCCCGTTCGATGTCGTCCTCATGGCGTGCCAGCCACCACACCAGAGCGCTGCCCGGCGTCCGCAGTACGTCGTCGCCGAGATAGGAACGGCGGTCGAGTTCGTGCTGTCGGCGGCTTTCCCAGACGTCCCTCGACTTGTGCGAGTCGTCGATCTCGTCCAGTCGTTGCTGATCGGGTGCCCGCAGAGTCACTCGTACTCCGCTGGCGAAGGAGGTGACCAGGCCCGAACCGTCGGTCACCGGGGTGCCCAGTACCCCGTCCAGCCAGTGCCCCAGGAATTGACCACGACGAGGATGCTCAGCGGCGATGGCGTCCTGGGCTCGCTGGAGGACGGAGCTGACCGCCAGGCCCGCCGGATTGTTGTGTGCCGTGGGGGAGTGATCGGGTGTGGTCCGCCAGGAGACGGTAGCCGAGAAGAGGAAGGGGTAGCCGGGCATGGCACTCGGCAGAGGCACGTCTGTCAGAAAGCTATGGGCGTAGGGCGGCTCGGACAGCTCTTCGAATGAGGCCGGGCCCGCCTCGCCGTCATCGGACGAGCGGGGGGTGTCGGGCAGACTCATGGTCGACAGGAACACACCGGCCACGAGGGTCGGCAGCAGGAACCAGATCCAACCCGGCCATGCCAGAGCCGTACCGATACCGAGGATCAGTGCCAAGACCAGCAGGCCGAGGCATAGACGGGTCATACTGCGGGGGCTCATGGACCCTCCTGGGAGTTTCGGGTGTCCGGGTCGGTGTCCGGCGCTTCGACGCCCTGCAGCACATCGATCCGTTTGCAGAACCGTTCGGCGACGCGCAGTCGGACGGCATGGTCGGCCAAGAGGTCGTACGGAGCGTCGGCAGGCGGGCGGTCCGCCCAGTCGCGAGCCGTCACATAGAGGCGGTTGAGCAGGGCGGGGTCGTAGACGGCGGCGAGTACGAGGGCGTTGATGCCACGGTCGTTCCCGGAGTGTTCCGCCGTATAGGAGAGCCAGCGGCGTACCAGTGGTGTCCAGGCCGCCGCCGATGCCGTGATCATGACGGCCCGCCAGGCCAGGGTGAACTCTTCCCAGGGCGGGGGGAAACGGGTGATTCCCGGTTCGAGCAGGTTGAGCAGGAGGCTCACCACGGCGTCCGGCCGGGGCTCGTACCGCAGAAGGCGGTTGATCAGCCTGGCCAGTTGTCGCCTGTTGCCCCTGGCCAGTTCCGCCGCCGCCGATCTGGCGGCATCTCCGGCCGCTCCGTTGTGCCGGAGCGCCAGGTGCCGCAGTCTGACCAGGGCTTGGTCGGGATGGGTCACCGCCACTACCTGATGGCAGACATCGACCAGTGTCCGGACGAGGTTCGGCGGCAGTCCGGAGGATGTGGCCCAGGTGTAGATACGGGCCCGAACCCCCGCCCCGTATTGGTCATGGCTGAGGCCCAGCTCCAGAACGGCGGCAGCCTCGGCCCGCAGTCCGCTCCCGGACCGGGTCCATCGCTCCACGAGCTCGTACAGGTCTTCGGGACGCCCGGCCTCAAGGGCCTGCTCCGTGAAGTGGACCGCGAGTTGCCTCCGGTCCTCTCGGCCGAGTTGGCGCAGCTCCACGCATTGGCCCACCCAATCGCGGAATTTATCCCGCAGGTCGGGATAGTTGCGCCAGAAGTGGCTTCGTACAGCTCCGTCATAGTCGAGCTGTGCGAAGCCCACCCTGCCGTCGTCCGCACGGACGATCTCCAGTTCGGCCAGTTGCTCGCCGAGATCGTCCTGCGCGAGCCGCGGGGTCTCGTCCGTCTCATAGCCCAGAAGGTCGATCAGGTGCTGGGCGCCGGTCAATACTGTCTCCGCCCGGCCGCCGCTGATCATGGCGGTGGTGAGCAGCAGGGCTCGGGACATGACGTCGCGATGGTCGCGCAACTGCTGGGAGACCTGTTTCGACCAGTTCGTCACGGCGCCCAGAGCCGCGGTGAGCCACTGGGTGAAATGTGTGCCGTATTGCCCGCTCGCTCGGGCCTGTGCTACGAAATCGGCCAGCCTGGCCAGTTCCCGCATGGGTGCGGTGGCGAACATACGGACTAGTGGGTCGATATCGAGATGTTCCGGTTCGAACTCGATCCCGCTCACGCGCAGATACCGGATGAAGACCGTCCTGCCGGAGGGGCGCTCCAGGGGCACCACCGCGGGCGCCAGCCCGGTATCCAGCATCCATTCCAGCCCGGCGGGGAGTACGGCCACCATCCGGGCGCCGCACTCCTCGATCTTGCCGCGGTAGCGCATCAGTGTTTGTTGGGCACCGGGGTACTCGGAGTCCACCACATGGGACAGGTCGAGGAGGTACCGGTGCTCGGCCGAGAATTCCGAGGCGCCTTCTTCCCAGCTGGAAGGCAACTCTTCGATCCGGCTGGCCTCCGTCGACGTTCCGTCCAGCAGCATGGTCGCGGCGGCTCGGCGCCCGCTGCCGGGCGGTCCGTCGATGAGGGCGATACTGCCGGAGTCCCGCAACCGTTCGGCGGCCGTTCCGTAGAACCGGGGGTGGACGAAGCGGCGGGCCAGTCGGCGCCGGTGTTCCCGCACGATGCTCAGGCGGGGAACACCGTTCCGTACCAGCCGGTCATTGACGATGTACCAGTTTCCGACGTACTGGTTACCGCTGCCCGTATGGGTCGAGCCCCGGGGGCGGTTGACGTTGGTCGTCCCCTCGGGCCCGGTCACCGCTCCTCGTCCTGCGGGTCCTGAGGCGGCTCGCCGTGAACGACGCGGTGGTGAACGCTGCCGCTGTTGTCGCCCGCGATGTAGTTGATGCCCTGGCCGTCGCCGATGAATCGGGGGGCGAACTGCTGTTCCTGCGCCTGGTAGAGGTCTCCGCTGCCGGTGTGCACCGGGCCTCGCGGGTCGCTGACGTAGGTGCCGGAGAAGCCGCCGTGGACATCGCCGATGCCGCCGTGCCGCTGGTGGTGGGCCGTCCCGGGCCGACTCAGGTCTGCCACGGGGTCCCCGGTGCGGGCCGTCTCGCTCGTACGGGCCGGGGGCCGTACAGGGCCGTTCCGTTCGGCCGCCTCGGCCAGCTCGGGCACCAAAGCCGTCAGCTTGGCCGTGAGCCGGTCGATCCCGGAGTCGTCGTCGCGGTGATCGAAGCGGAGGTACTGGCAGTCCGCCAGACCACTGATGTCCTCCGGCAGATCCTCATGACGCAGCCGGGCGGCCTTGTCGACCAGGAGAGGGATGACGATGGCCGCGCTCTCGAATGCCTCCCGGATCTCCCGCCGGGTCCAGTCGTCGGGATTCGCGAGGGCGGGGCGTCCGTCGGAGGCGGTGACATCGAGCCAGCGCCGTCCGATCACGGCGATCAGTACGCGGCTCCGTCGAACCGCGGTGATCAGCGCCTGAGGGAAGTGGCTGCCGACTTCGATCGACTTACTGGCGCGGAAGACGTTGTCGCCGCCGAAGCGGCGGGACAACTCCCGCGCGACAAGGGTCGCAGTGGCTTCCTCGTCGCCCGTTCGATAGTTCACGAAGACCAAAGGCATGCGGACATGTCCTCTCACGGAATGTGGTGTGGGTGAGAGCCGTGCCCCGGCATCGGCGCAGGGCAGGGCTGTGACCGGCACGGGTCTGTGGACCCATACCAGTGGTGGGGGAAGAAGGTCAGCCGGAGGCGCCGGCGACAGCCCGGGCGAGGACGGGCTGGAGGTCGCGGACTGCCCGTTGGGCACGGCAGCGTGACAACTCGCGATCGAGCCTGCGGACGTCGGCTCGGATGGTGGCGGACGGAGTCGTGTTCAGCTGGGGCAGCAGTTCACCCGCGAGCTCGCAGGAGTACTCGATCTCACCCGCGGCCGCGTGGGCCAGAGCCCGGCGGATGCCGTATCGGGTTCGGGTCCGGACCGCATGGCCGGGAATCCGCTCGCACTCCCGGTCGAGTTCGGCCGCCGCTTCCCGGGGCCGTCCGAGGTCGTAGAGGCACCAGCCGTTGACCATGGCGGCCGGATCGGGCAGATGGCTGGGACCCAGAACAGGGGTATCGGCGCGGGGCTCGTCCTGCTGGAAGAGGGATCGCGCGCGGTCGAGCGCTTGCATGCAGAGCTTCTCGTCCCCGGCCAGGGCGTGGCCCTGTGCCTCGCGTTGCGCTGCGAGTGCCCTGACACGAGGGGGTGCGGTGCTTCGTCCCGCCTGACGGGCCAGTGCGACGGTGTGCGCCGCCGCCCCGTTGTAGAAAGTGATCAACGCTTGCCGGACCAGTGCGTAGTCGGCGAGCTGGCGGTCGTCCCCCGCCTGGGCGAGGCCCACCGCCTCGGCGGTCCACTTCAGCGCTGTCGCGTCGTCTCCCGCCTCCTGCGCCTGCCATCCCGCGAACTCGGCGAAGCGTGCGGCGAGCAGAAACAAGGGCGCCCGGGTCGGGCCTGCGGCACGGACCGCGAGAGTGGTGATCGTGGATACCTGGGTGCGCAACAGGGGAACGAGTGTCGTGGGGGAGGCGGTCTGGCCGAGGCGCCGCATCTCGTGGAGTTGCTGCGTGAACAGGTGGAGCAGCTGCGGGTCGCCGTCGGTCGCGACGGACGAGGTCTCCGGACCGACGACACAGCTGCTGATCAGAGTGCCCATACCGGCCGCGAGCATGTCCCGGCGGGCCATATCGGACGGTGTGGTTTCACTCGGCTCGGCGCGAGGCTCGGCCAGTCGCGACAGACGCCCTTTCGCCGAGAAGTACGCGTCGCACCGCCGGGCCAGGGACAGCGGCGGGCGTTTGGCCCCTCTCTCGATCTTACTCAGGTGGCCTTTGCTGTAGTTCATTTCCCGGGCGAGCTGCTCCAGAGTCACTCCGGCCTGCGTGCGCAGGCGGCGCAACTCGGATCCGAACAGTAACGGCCCTTCCATTTCTCCCCCTATTCCTGGTGGCAGTCATTGGGATCTGGCGCGGCGGGCTGCTTCCGCGATGCGAGTCTGGCACGGCGGATACCGTCGTTGCCGCAGTGCCGACAGGTTTCCTGTTTCCTCTTCTTCGCGTCCGCACACTTCTTGATCGCCACCTGGTGTGGATGTGGCAGATGAGGCGTTCAGAGGTAATGACCCATGCAGTTTCGGACAGGGGTTCGGCATGGGCGTTCGTGGGGTGACGTGCGCGGGTAGAAGTGCGGGAGGGGGTTTCGGGCGGCTGGAAAGTGGTGGGTCGGCGGGGGTGAGTCGGTTGCCTCGGGTACCCTCTGCGCTTTCGTGCTTGTGTTCGTTGTGGAGCTTTTGGTCTTTCTGGTCGTGACCGTGTGCGCCCGGAGGTGCGTATGACGTGGCGATGCACGGGGCTCGGCTGGCCGTCCGAGGCGCGGATAGCGGTGTTGCGGTGGGAGGGCGGGCGGATCAGTCCGCTGACCGCGGGGAAGCGGCTGGGGTTCCGGGCCGAGGGGGAGCGGGTGTGTACGGGGGCGCGGGGGAATCCGTGTCCCGGGCGGGTGGTCGTGGGCGGGCGGGTGACGCGGGCCCTGTGCGGTGAGTGCGGGCGGCTGGACCGGGTGGGGTCGGTGGCCGCCGACGGGGTGCCCGACGATCCGCGGGTGTACCGGGTGTATCTGGCGTGGTTCGGGCCCGGATCGGTGAAGGTCGGGATCACCGCCGAGGAGCGGGGGCGGGCCCGGCTGCTGGAGCAGGGGGCCGTGGTGTTCAGCTGGCTCGGGCGCGGGCCGTTGATGGCGGCGCGGCGGACCGAGGAGGTGCTGCGGAGCGCGCTGGGGGTGCCGGACCGGGTTTCGTACGCGGAGAAGCGGGCCGTACGGGCGGTGCTGCCGGGGGAAGCGGTGGAGCGCGCGGCCGAGGTCGCGGAGTGGTACGGGCGGGCCCGGTCGGTCGCGGGCTGGGGCGAGACCCTGGAGCCGTTGCCGTACGAGGCAGTCGATCACGCGGCGGCGTTCGGTCTCGAGCGGCTGGTTCCGGGGGCGCCCGTGGTCCGGGAGCTGGTCGACGGCGGGACCGTCGCGGGAACCCTGGTCGCCGTCGCCGGGCCCGATCTTCATCTGCGGGTCGCCGAGGAGCGGCAGATCGTACTCGACACCCGGCTGCTGGCCGGCTGGCCGCTGGTCGGGGCGGATCCGGCGGCCGGGGTGTCCGTACCCCTCGCCGGGGCCGGGGCCCGGAGCGTCCAGGACGGGCTGTTCTGAAGGGGTGGAAGCGCAGGAGTGGGGTTTTCTCAGGGAATTCCCATCCTGCGGCAAGGTCCTTCTGAGCGGGGCCGCTTAGCGTCCGGTGCATGACGCCGATATCGCAGCAGATCCTCGCCCGCGGTACCCGGACCGTGCGGCGGCTCACCGTCGGGGACCTGGTTCTCGACGAGGACACCCGGGAGGTGTGGCGCGCGGGTGATCCGATCCGGCTGACGGCGACCGAGTTCGCCCTGCTGCGGTATCTGATGCGCAATCCCCGCCGGGTGCTGAGCAAGGCACAGATCCTCGACCGGGTCTGGTCCTACGACTTCGGCGGTCAGGCCAACATCGTCGAGCTGTACGTCTCGTACCTCCGGAAGAAGATCGACGCCGGGCGCCCTCCGATGATCCACACCCGGCGGGGGTCCGGGTATCTGATCCGGCCCGGGGAGTGATCGGGTCGTAGGGGGAGCAGGGGCGTACGGGCGGGGGATTTTCCGCGTCTTGCGGGATCAAGCGGGGTGATTCGACAGCGCGCTCGAAAAAACAGTTATACGGCGTACAAGAGCCCTTGTACGGTGTACGGGAACCACTCCCCCACACCGCACCAGGAGCTGCCCCATGGCTGTGTCCGCTACCTCGTCCGGGCCCGACGCCCCGCTGATCCAGCCCGGAGGCCACCCCCAGCGCTGGCTGATCCTCGGCGTGATCTCGCTCGCCCAGCTCGTCGTCCTGATCGACAACACCGTGCTCAGCGTGGCCATCCCCTCCCTCACCCGGGAGCTGGACGCCTCCACCTCCGACATCCAGTGGATGATCAACGCCTACTCCCTGGTCCAGTCCGGACTGCTGCTGACCGCGGGCAACGCCGCCGACCGCTACGGCCGCCGGAAGCTGCTGCTCGCCGGGCTCTTCCTGTTCGGCGTCGGCTCCCTCGCCGCCGGGCTCTCCCAGACCTCGGGTCAGCTGATCGCCGCCCGGGCCGGGATGGGTGTCGGCGGGGCGCTGCTGCTCACCACGACCCTCGCGGTGATCGTGCAGATCTTCGACGACAGTGAGCGGATCAAGGCGATCGGCATCTGGTCGACCGTCAGTTCCCTCGGGTTCGCGGGCGGTCCGCTGCTCGGCGGCTTCATGCTGGACCACTTCTGGTGGGGCGCGATCTTCCTGATCAATCTGCCGGTGGTGGCGCTGGGGCTGATCGCCGTCGCCGCCCTCGTACCGGAGTCCAAGAATCCGCAGGGCGAACGGCCCGACCTGATGGGCGCCGTACTCTCCACTATCGGTATGACCGCCGTCGTCTACGCGATCATCTCCGGGCCCGACCACGGCTGGACCTCCGCCGAGGTACTGATCGCCGCGGCCGTCGGCGTCGGCGTCCTGGCCGCCTTCGTCCGGTGGGAGCTGAGCATTCCGTACCCGATGCTCGATATGCACTTCTTCCGCAACCGGAAGTTCGTCGGCGCGGTCGCGGGCGCCATCCTCGTCGCCTTCGGGATGACCGGATCCCTGTTCCTGCTCACCCAGCACCTCCAGTTCGTTCTCGGCTACGACCCCCTGGACGCCGGTCTGCGGACCGCCCCGCTGGCGCTCGCGGTGATCGCCATCAACCTCACCGGCGGCGGCGCGCTGCTGGTGAAGAAGATCGGCACCCCCGCGGCCATCGCCATCGGCATGACCCTGGTCTCGGCCGGGCTCGCCTCGATCGCCCTGCTCAGCGACGGCGGTTACGGCGGCACCCTGTTCGGTCTGGTCGTCATGGGCGCCGGTGTCGCGCTCTCGATGCCCGCGATGGCCAATGCCATCATGAGCGCCATTCCGCCGGAGAAGGCCGGGGTCGGCGCCGGGATCAACGGCACCCTCGCCGAGTTCGGCAACGGCCTCGGGGTCGCCGTGCTCGGCGCGGTCCTCAACGCCAGGTTCGCGGCGCTCGTCCCCGCGGCCATCGGCGCGGCGTCCCTGCCCGCCGCCCTCGCGGCGGCCGGAAACGACGCCGAACGCGCGGCCGTCGCCGACGCCTTCGCCACAGGTCTGGAGACCAGTCAGCTGGTCGGGGCCGTCGCCGTCCTGGTGGGCGGTCTGCTGGCGGCCGGTCTGCTGTGGCGCGCCGAGCGCCACGACCGCGTCCCGGCCGAGCGGTAGGGCGGGCAGCGGAGGTGCGGAACGTGCGGATCGGGGAGAGTCGACGGCCGGGCGGCGCGCCTCCGCGGCAGCGCTACCACCTGTGCCGCATACCATCGACGGCGGTGACAGCGGCGGACGAGGAGCAGGGTGGTCTGATGGCGAGCGCGGCCGACGGAGGCAGAAGGTCCGACCGCACGGGCCGGTCCGGCAAGGCGACGGGCGGCGGAGCCGGGCGGCCGGTCGGCGGCCGGAAGCCGAAGGCCGCCGACCATACCCATACGGGTTCCGGTTCCGGTTCCGCCGCCGGAACCGGGCAGGCGGAGGCCGCCCCCGGGGACGGCGCGCCGGAAGCCACCCTGCGCGCCAGTGTGTGGCAGAACGGCGGCCGGGCCGACCGGGCCCGCCCCCGCCGCTCCGCCCAGCCCGCCGCCCTCGACCGGGCCAGGATCGTGGCCGCGGCGGTACGGCTGCTCGACGCCGAGGGCGCCGCCAAGTTCTCCATGCGCCGGCTCGCCGCCGAACTGGACGTCACGGCGATGTCCGTCTACTGGTACGTCGACAACAAGGAAGACCTGCTCGAATACGCCCTCGACGCGGTCTACGGCGAGCTTCCCCTGCCGGATGTCTCGGACCCGGCCCGCTGGCGCGAGCAACTGCGCGCGCTGGCGGCGGCGTACCGCACCCTGCTGGTGCGCCACCCGTGGACCTCCGCCCTCGTCGGCCAGTTCCTCAATATCGGGCCGAACTCCGTCTCCTTCGTCCTCGCCGCCCAGCAGGCGGTACGGAACGCCGGGCTGCCGCTCGAAGGACAGATCGCCGGTATGGCCGCCGTCTTCCAGTTCGTCTACGGCTTCGGCACCATCGAGGGCCAGTTCATCGCCCGCTGCACCGCCGCCGGGATCTCCGAGGACGTCTTCCTGAGCCAGGCGATGAGCACCGTCAACGAGATGCCCGAACTGGGCGAGTACATCTCGTCCTCCAACGAGATGCTGGAAGCACGCGGCGGCGACACGGTCCAGGAGATGCGGGACCGCGATTTCGACTTCGCCCTCGAACTGATGCTCGCGGGGATGGAGCGGATGGCGGAGCGCCCGGAGCCCGAGGCGGGGCGCCGGGAGTCCGCCGCGGACGAGCCTATGCCGCCGACGCCGGATACGTAGATACAGACGCAGACGCAGACGCAGGCGGTACGGCTCCGGAGCCGTACCGCCGCTTCGGCCTCAGCTCCGGCCGGCCGCCTCCACCCGCCGGGCTGCCGCGTCCGCGTCCTTGCCCGGGTCGGGGTTCGTATCGCCGTCCGCGTCGGTCACGACCGTATGGGTCTTCAGCGGCACCTCCTTGATGAAGACCGTCACCACCAGCGCCAGCAGGGCGAACGGCGCCGAGTAGAGGAAGACATCGGCGACCCCGTGGCCGTACGCGCTCTCCATCACCGTCCGCACCGGACCCGGCAGCAGATCGAGGTCCGGGATCCCGCCGCCCGCCGCGGCCTGCCCGGCCGCCGCGCCCTCGGGGCCCAGCGCCGTCAGACCGTCCTCGACATAGCCCGTGACCCGGGTGCCGAGGAGCGCGCCGAGCGCCGAGACGCCGATCGCGCCGCCGAGGGAGCGGAAGAAGGTGACGACCGACGACGCCGCGCCCAGCTCCGAGGCGTCGACCTGGTTCTGGGTGCAGAGCACCAGGTTCTGCATGGTCATCCCGATGCCCAGACCGAGGACCGCCATATAGACGGCGGTGTGCCAGTACGCGGTGTCGTACCGGATCGTGCCCAGCAGTCCCAGCCCCGCCGTGGTCAGTACCCCACCGATGACCAGCCATGACTTCCACCGGCCGGTCCGGGTGATCAGCCGGCCGGAGACCGTGGAGGAGAGGAAGATCCCGGCGATCATCGGGATCGTCATCACCCCGGACATCGTCGGCGAGAGCCCCCGGGCCAGCTGGAAGTACTGGCTGAAGAAGACCGTGCCCGCGAACATCGCGACGCCGACGAAGAGCGACGCGACCGAGGCGAGGGCGATGGTCCGGTTGCGGAACAGGTGCAGCGGGATGATCGGCTCGCCCGCCCGGGACTCCACCCACAGGAAGGCGGCGGCGAGCAGCGCCGTACCGCCGAGCATGGCGTACGTCTGCCACGACGCCCAGCCGAACGAGTCACCGGCGAAGGTCACCCAGATCAGCAGCAGCGATACGGCGGCGCTGATCAGCGTGGCCCCGAGCCAGTCGACCTTGACGTCCCGGCGCTTCACCACGGGCAGCCGCAGGGTCCGCCGCAGCACCACCAGGGCGAGCAGGGCGAACGGTACGCCGGCGTAGAAGCACCAGCGCCAGCCGAGCCAGGAGGTATCCGTGATCACTCCGCCGAGCAGCGGGCCGCCGACCGTCGCGATCGCGAAGGTGGCCCCGAGATAGCCGCTGTAGCGGCCCCGCTCCCGGGGAGCGATCATCGCGGCCATGATGATCTGCGCCAGGGCGCTCAGACCGCCGACGCCGATGCCCTGGACCACGCGGCAGGCGATCAGCGCGCCGGTACTGGTCGCGAGTCCGGCCGCGACCGAGCCCGCGATCCAGATCAGCAGGGCTATCTGGACCAGCATCCTCTTGCTGACCAGATCGGCCAGCTTGCCCCAGAGGGGTGTGGTCGCGGTCATCGACAGCAGGGCGGCGGTGACCATCCAGGTATAGGCGCTCTGGCCGCCGCCGAGATCCGTGACGATCTGCGGCAGGGCGTTGGAGATGATCGTGGACGACAGGATCGCGACGAACATGCCGATCAGCAGTCCGGAGAGCGCCTCCATGATCTGCCGATGGGTCATCGGGGCGCCGTCGTCCCCCGTCGCGGCGCTGTGGGTGGTCGCTGTCATGGCCGTCCTCGTCCGTCCCTTCGGGTGGAGTGGTGGGTGAGTGAGTGAGTGGGGTGGGGTTTTCGGGTGGGGGGCGGCGCGCCGGTGCCGGGGTCAGCGCGCGGGGGCCGGTGTCGATGCCGGTGCCGGGGGTGCCGGGGCGTCCGCCGGGCGGCAGTCGCCGGTGAAGGACTCCCGGAGCCGTTCGAGCATCGCGATCAGTTCGCCGATCTCCGGATCCGACCAGTCCGCCAGCCGTCCGGCCAGCAGTTCGGCGCTCCGCCGATGGAGTTCGCCGAGCTTGGCCCGGCCCTCGGGGGTGAGCCGGAGCAGCCGGGAGCGGCGGTCGCCGCCCGGGTCGGTCGCCCGCTCCACCCAGCCGCGGTCCACGGTGTGGGCGACATGTCTGCTGGTCACCGACATATCGATGGCGAGCAGCTCGCAGAGCCTGCTCATCCGCATCTCACCGTGCCGGTGCAGCAGGGAGAGGGTGGCGGCGGGGCCGGACGGGCAGTCGGCGGGGAGCGCGCGCAGCAGACCGCGCCGCAGGGCGCCGATCGAGTTCAGCTGGCGGGCCAGTTCCGCGTACCGGGTCTGAGCGGCCATGGCCCGGGTTCCTCCCCTGATGCGTGCGATGGAGACACAAGAAACGCAAGAAACGCAAGAAGCGCAAGAAATACGACAGTGGTTGTTGCTTAGAGCAACCATAGGATGAGTGGTTGCTCAAGGCAAATTAAATGACTTCGCAGTCGGCCTTGCGGGAGTAAAGAATTCACCAAGGGGGGGCCGGTCGGGTGGGGCCGGGGGCTTGGGCGGCCACAGCCGGTTCGCTAGGGTCGGGGCCCATGGCAGACAACCCCCAAGCTCCGCACGGCCAGGGCCCCGAGGGTGCGTACGACCCGGCGGGCAGTACCCAGATGTTCCGCGCGTTCGTGGACGAGGGGGCGCCGGAGGGGCGGCGGCGGAGCGCGCCTCCCGAGCGTTCCGGCTCCCGGATCGGACTCGTCGCCGGGGTCGTGGTGGCGCTCGCCGTACTCGGCGGGGCGCTCTGGCTCGCCCTGGGCTGAGCCCGCGCCTCTCTTCCCGGCGTACGTCGTATCGGCAGGCGCGGTCCTGGCGGCGGCATACCGGGCACACCTGCACGCCCGGCGGGGTCGGCTCCGGCCGGTGCCGGTGCCGGTGCCGATACGGATGCGCTGCGGCCATGGCCGCCGATGCCCCGGACCCCGGGTACGGACACCGGGTGCGAACCGTTCCGTACCGCCCCGGTGTGATCGGGGCCGGGAACGTTCGACGTCCTGAGGGCGCTCCGTGCCGCCGTGGCGCGACGGGCCGGAAGCGGAACGGCCGGTCGCGGGCGCGGGCGGGCGTCGGCAGCCGGTCGACGGGCCGTCAGCGGGCCGTCGACCGCGATCCGGACGGATACGGCGGACGGTCTGCGGGCGACCAGTCGATCAGGCGCTCGGGCGATCGGTGAGGGTCGGTGGCGGTCGGTGAGTGTCGGTGGGCCGGGCGCCGGCGGGCGCTCGGCCGAACGGTCACAAGGGTGCGGTCGCACGGTCGTACGATCGCCTGACGCGCGGCGCGCGGCGCACGGTCGGCGCCGACCGGTCAATCCCGCCCGGTCGGGGTCAGTCGGCGGTCAGTCCCTGACGGAGCTGGGCCAGCGTCCGCGTCAGCAGCCGGGAGACGTGCATCTGCGAGATGCCGACCTCCTCGCCGATCTGCGACTGCGTCATATTGGCGAAGAACCGCAGCATGATGATCTGCCGCTCACGGGGCGGCAGTTTGGCCAGCAGCGGCTTCAGCGACTCGCGGTACTCCACGCCCTCCAGCGCCGTGTCCTCGTAACCGAGGCGGTCCGCCAGGGAGCCCTCGCCGCCGTCGTCCTCCGGGGAGGGCGAGTCCAGCGACGACGCCGTGTACGCGTTGCCGACCGCGAGGCCGTCCACGACCTCTTCCTCCGACACCCCGAGGACCGCGGCCAGTTCGGGCACGGTCGGGGAGCGGTCGAGGCGCTGCGCCAGCTCGTCGCTCGCCTTGGTCAGCGCCAGCCGCAGTTCCTGGAGGCGGCGCGGCACGCGGACCGACCACGAGGTGTCACGGAAGAAGCGCTTGATCTCGCCGACGACCGTGGGCATGGCGAACGTCGGGAACTCCACGCCACGTTCGCAATCGAAACGATCGATCGCCTTGATCAGCCCGATGGTGCCGACCTGGACGATGTCCTCCATCGGCTCGTTACGGCTGCGGAAGCGGGCCGCCGCGTACCGGACGAGGGGCAGGTTCAGCTCGATCAGGGTGTCACGCACATAGGTGCGCTCCGGGCTGTCGCCGGTGCCCTGGTTGTCGAGGGCGCGCAGCCGCAGGAAGAGGGAGCGGGACAGCGTACGAGTGTCGAGGGCGTCCGAACCCGGTGAACCGGCCGGGGCTTCGGAGCCACGGGACGCGGTGGCGGCGGAGTCGGCGGAGTCCGTGCCGACGGCCTGATCGGCCGTCACGGCGGCGGGACCGGCGGCCGGCTCGGCGCCCGATCCGGTCACCGGCTCCGGCACGGGCCTTGTGAGCCCCGCCAGTTCCGGCATCGCCGTCAGCTCCGGCAGCCCGGTCAGCGCTTCCGACCCGGAGCCGGACGCGGACACGGACACGGACGCGGGCGTGCGCGTGAGCACCTTCGAGCTGCCCTGTTCTGCGGACATGCCACCCCCTAGAGGTCGCGGTCGGTCGCGGTGGCCGCGACCAACGGAGGAACGCAGCCTGCCCCTGAGATACCGGCGGGAAGGCTGCGGCAAACGCGTCACCCGCAGAATGTCACATGTCGGCAACGCGCTGAAGTGACAAGTCGACATGAAGGAAACGAATCAACGCAGGAAGCGGGGGGTGCGCCGATGGCGACCCGTACGGATGCCTCCGTACGGTCTCTACCCGTTCCGGCTAGCTCTCGATCCTGTTTGCGGATCGCAATCGGGCGAAGCTGCGGGCGAGGAGTCTTGACACATGCATCTGAGACACCCCCAGCTCCTGGCTGATCTGCGACTGCGTCAGATTGCTGTAGTAGCGGAGCATCAGGATCCGCTGCTCGCGTTCGGGCAGCTGTACGAGCAGATGCCGGACGAGGTCGCGGTGTTCCACCCCGGCCAGCGCCGGGTCCTCGTAGCCGAGCCGGTCGAGCAGACCGGGCAGGCCGTCGCCCTCCTGGGCGGCCTCCAAAGAGGTCGCGTGGTAGGAGCGCCCGGCCTCGATGCAGGCGAGCACCTCGTCCTCGCCGATCTTCAGCCGCTCGGCGATCTCGGCGGTGGTGGGGGTCCGGCCGTGAGCGGTGGTCAGATCCTCGGTCGCGCCGTTGACCTGCACCCACAGCTCGTGCAGCCGCCGGGGGACGTGCACGGTGCGCACATTGTCCCGGAAGTATCGTTTGATCTCACCGACGACCGTGGGCATGGCGAAGGTCGGGAACTGCACGCCCCGGTCGGGGTCGAACCGGTCGATCGCGTTGATCAGCCCGATGGTGCCGACCTGGACGACGTCCTCCATCGGCTCGTTACGGCTCCGGAAGCGGGCCGCCGCGTACCGGACCAGCGGCAGATTCGCCTCGATCAGGGCGCCGCGGACCCGGGCGTGCTCGGGGGTGCCCGGGACGAGGACCTTCAGCTCGCCGAAGAGGACCTGGGTCAGGGCGCGGGTATCGGCGCCCCGGCCGCCGCCCTGGGGGCGGGCCGCGGGTTCGGCGCCGGGGGTGCCGGGCGCGTCCGGCGAGCCGGTGGTGGCGGTGGTGCCAGTGGTGCTGGTGGTGCCGGTTGTGCCGGGGTCCGTCCCGGAGCCGGGTGGTTCGCCGGGCTCCCCGGCGGCCCGGGTGCCTGCGGGGGCGGAACCCGCGTCGGGTACGCCCCCAGGGACGGTGTCGGGCACCGCCCCGGGACCGGGTACCGTCCCCGGCCCGGCCGTCGTCCCGGGGCCGGGCGCGACTCCCGGTCCGGGCACGGCGGCGGGCTGACCGGGAGCGGGCTGACCCGGGGCGGGCGGCCCGGGGGCGCCGCCCGGCGGGGCGGTGGCCGGACCCGGCCCGGGGGCCGGGTCCGCGGTCTGGGGCGGCGCCTGACGAGGCGCGGTACTGGCCGGCACGATGACGCCACCCCTTCGCGGTCAACTACGGTCAACTCATCCGTCAAAAGCGGTCATAGCATCACAAGACATGTCCACTGTGTGCAAGCACCTGATAAAGCCGTGTTGAAGGCAAGTTGGGCTTCAAACCTGGAAAAGCCCCTTGCCTCAGAGGCAAGGGGCGTCTTCGTAGGGGTGAGTCGTGGCGTTCGGCTCAGATCTCGTAATCGGCGATCACCCAGGTGGCGAACTCCCGCCACTGGGCCGCCGCGGCCTGGTGCGCCGGGTGCTCCAGATACCGCTGGAGCGCATCACGGTCGGCCACGGCGCAGTTGATGGCGTAGTCGTAGGCGATGGGGCGGTCGGAGAAGTTCCAGGCGCACTCCCACTGCGCGATCTCCGGCACCTGCCCGTCGAGCGCCTCGAACGCCGCCGCGCCCGCGGCGACCCTCGGCTCGTCCCGTACGACGCCGTCGTTCAGCTTGAACAGCACCAGGTGGCGGATCACGGGACTCCTCGATCGGGTCGAACGACACGGACGGACGGCCGCACCGCCCCCGGCCCCGCCCCGGCTCCCCGGGGCGCCGGACTCAGCCGACGAGCCCTGACATGAAGTCGCCGACGGACTGGGCGGCGTCCGATATGGCCTCGAAGCCTATCTGGACCAGGTCCGCCGCCTTCTCGGGGTCCGTGATGATCGTGTACAGCACGAAAACGATGACGAGATAGAACGCGATCTTCTGCACGTTTGCCATCAGCTCCGCCTTCCCGTCCGCTCCCGTACGCGCCCCGGCGGCGCGGTCGCGGAAGTCTAACCGAGCCTTTATGGACCAAGGACCTGTCAAAGCGGGCCCTTTGCCGACCGGATCGGACCGGAAGGAGGAGCAGGATGGTCGGCAGTGCCCGTACGGATCTGGCAGGAATCCGCCGGGCACGCGACCGGCCCGTGCCAGGGGCCGCGCGGTCCGCAGCTTCCCCCGATCGCGGCCCGCGCCCCCGACCAGCGCACGCCGGTCGCCGCCGGGGGGAGCGGCTCTCCCCCGATGCCGCTTCCCCCGACCTCTTCTACTCTTCCCCGACCGGTCCCGGCGGCTCGCCCCCGGGTGTCACTGCCAGAAGATCTCCTCCACGACGATCTGCGGGTCCTCCACGCGTCCCACGAAGGTGAACCGCAGCCAGCCCCGGCCGTGGTCGAAGTAGAGAACATGAGGTCCGCGGGGCCGGGTCGAGCGGGCGGGTTCCAGGTAGTAGCCGCCCGGCAATTCGTCTTCGGGGCGGTAGGGGTGTCTGGCGGTGATCAGTTCGGCCATACCGCCCGTGATGGCCTTCCGTACGTCGTCGGGCAGCCCGTCACGGTAGGTCCGGGCGGCCTCGACCCAGTCCGCCTGCCAGGGCGGCCCCATAAAACCGTCGGTCACCGGCCGGGCTCCGTCTGACGGGCCGCACGGCGGAGATGTCCGGCCTCTTCCAGGAGGGCCTTGGCCCGGACGGCGTCCGTCGCGTCCCCGGCCTCGTCCTCCAGCCGGTGCACCCGTTCCTCCAGCAGGGGATCGCGGGCGATCGCGTACTCACCCCACCAGCGGGCCATGAACGCGGGCACGGGCGCGAGGTCGTACGCGTCGGCGATGTCCCGCTTCCAGTGGGCGTCGAAGTCCGTGAGGAGATGAGGAGCATGCCGCGCGATGGCTTCGCGCAGTGCCTTCGGGGATCTCTCGGGCATGGGCGGAACGGCGGGTCCGCCCGGAACGGGAGTGGTCATACGTGCCCTCCTCGGTCTGACATCGACGGCCGGCCTCTCGCGTCCCGGCGGCCGCCCCGCCCCGTCGAACCGTCCGCGAGCGGGATGACGCAAACACCCCCTGAATGTGTTTCCACAGGTCAGGGGGTGTAGAAGCGGTAGCGGTGGGATTTGAACCCACGGTGACGGGTTACGCCACACTCGCTTTCGAGGCGAGCTCCTTCGGCCGCTCGGACACGCTACCGAGGGAGAGCTTAGTACACGGTGGGGCCTTCGCCGAAATCGGTATCCGGGGACGTCCGGACCGGTGGCGGTGGTGGGGTCAGCGGGTGCGGAAGAAGGCGGTCAGGGGGGCCGCGCACGCCTCCTCCAGGACGCCCGTGATCACTTCGGGGCGGTGGTTGAGACGGCGGTCGCGTACGACGTCCCAGAGGGAGCCGGCCGCGCCCGCCTTCTCGTCGCGGGCGCCGTAGACCACCCGGTCGAGCCGGGACTGGGTGATGGCGCCCGCGCACATCGTGCACGGCTCCAGGGTGACCAGCAGCGTGCAGCCGGTCAGCCGCCAGCCGGGGCGGGACTCGGCGGCCCGGCGGATCGCCAGGATCTCGGCGTGGGCCGTCGGGTCGCCGGTCAGTTCCCGTTCGTTGTGCGCGGTGGCCAGGACGCGGCCGTCGCCGTCGAGGACGAGGGCGCCGACGGGGACGTCGCCCGCGAGCGCCGCGCGTTCCGCCTCGGCGACGGCGAGCCGCATCGGCGCTTCCCAGGGGGCTCGTACCGGATCCCCTACGGGCTCCGCCGGCCGTGCTGCCGAACTCACTAGCGGACGGCCTCCAGGACCTCGCCCGCGCCGAGGGCCTCGGCGATCTCGCCGAGCGCGTCATCGGTGAGGGTCAGCAGTTCGGGCTCCCCGATGCCGAGGTCCGCGAGGATTCCGGCGTCGCCGACCGGGCCGGCGGGCGCGCCCTCGGAGCCGTTGCCGTCGCCGTCGGCGCTCTCGGACTCCGGCTCGCCGTCCTCGGTGCCGTCGAGGTCGAGTGCGTCGAGATCCTCGGCCGGGTCGTCCTCGTCCCCGCCGAGCACCTCCTTGGTCAGGATCTCCCCGTACGAGGAGCGCGCGGCCAGGGCCGCGTTCGAGACGAAGACCCTGGGGTCCTCCTCGCCCTCCACCCGCAGCAGGCCGAACCAGGCGCCCTCCTGCTCGATGAAGACGATCACCGTCTCGTCGTCGGACGCGGCTTCCCGGGCCAGATCGGCCAGATCGGCCAGGGTCTCCACATCGTCGAGCTCTGTGTCGCTCGCTTCCCACCCGTCATGAGTGCGCGCGAGCAGTGCGGCGAAGTACACCGTGACTCTCCCACTGATCAGAGGTGTGACGACCGGCGGCGCGGCATAGGTGCCCCGCCCCATCGGAATCGTGGCAGAAACCCGGGCTCCGCGAGAGGTCTTCCGTCGTTGCGTCGGCCACCAGTTCTTTTTCCGCCCGGCATCGGAGTTACCCGGTCGGGGGCCGTTCCCGGCCCGCCCGGCGGCTTCCCGATCACCAGCGGAAGGTACGCATCCGCATCTGCTGGCGCATCCGCGCGGCCCGCGCGCGGCGCGGCTGGACCCGGTCCCGCAGGGCCTTCGCCTCGTGCAGCTCCCGCAGAAAGGCGGCCCGGCGGCGCCTGCGGGTCTCCTCCTGCTCGGCGTCCTCGGCCCCGGAAGTGCCGTCGGTGCCGTCGGTGCTGTCGGAGGGGGTCTCCGTCCGGTCGGGGGTCTCCCCGCAGTCCACCACCGGCTCGTCCCCTTCCTTTGGTTTCCCCGCTTCCCCGGCCTTCTCTGTGTCGCGCTTCTCACACGGGGTCGCGCGTCCTTCGCGACCGGGTTCCGGCACGGTTCCTCACCCGCCCAACGGCTCCGCCGATTGCCTCGTATGCCTCCACCTTCCCCCGCCCACCTCGGTTGATGCGAGCCGGATCGGGACGCCGGGCTACTGTGGAGGACATGCGGATCCACGTTGTCGACCACCCCCTGGTGGCGCACAAGCTCACGACGCTGCGCGACAGGCGCACCGACTCCCCCACCTTCCGGCGGCTCGCCGACGAGCTGGTCACCCTGCTCGCCTACGAGGCGACCCGGGACGTGCGCACCGAGCAGGTCGACATCGACACCCCGGTGACCGCCACGACCGGGGTGAAGCTGTCGCACCCCCGGCCCCTCGTGGTGCCGATCCTGCGGGCCGGGCTCGGAATGCTCGACGGCATGGTGCGGCTGCTGCCCACCGCCGAGGTCGGCTTCCTCGGGATGATCCGCAACGAGGAGACGCTGGAGGCGTCGACCTACGCCACCCGGATGCCGGAGGACCTGTCCGGCCGCCAGGTGTACGTACTCGACCCGATGCTGGCCACCGGCGGCACGCTGGTCGCCGCGATCCGGGAGCTGATCCGGCGGGGCGCGGACGACGTCACGGCCGTGGTGCTGCTGGCGGCGCCGGAGGGCGTCGAGGTGATGGAGCGCGAGCTGGAGGGCGCGCCGGTGACGGTCGTCACCGCGGCGGTCGACCAGCGGCTGAACGAGCAGGGCTACATCGTGCCGGGGCTCGGTGACGCGGGCGACCGGATGTACGGCTCCGCGGAGTAGCCGGCCGCCGTACCCGGGGCGGCGGCCCGCCGCCCCGGTGCCCGGCCGTCAGCAGGCCGGTGTACGGGCCGGGTTCGCCAGGGTCGTCAGGGCCTTCTCGGCCGCCGGGCGTGGCGCCAGCGACGTGTAGGCCGTACCGATGATCAGGTCGACGTCGGCGGTGGTCCTGGTGTCCGTCTTGGCCTTCGCCCCGGGCAGCTGGGTCCCCAGGACCGAGAACGGGCCCTTCACCGCGCCGGGCGCGCCGAGCAGCAGTCCGGCGCCCGGGACCTTCTTGTCGTAGTCGGCGGTGGCGTTGCCGACCTTGCCGATGGTGAAGCCGCGGGCCTTCAGTTCCTCCGCCGCCGCCTTCGCGAGACCGCCGCGCGGGGTCGCGTTGTAGACGTTCACGGTGATCTGGGCGGGTTTCAGGGTGACCGGGGCCTTCGGAGGCGCCGACGGCTTGCCCTTCTCCCCCTTCTCTCCCGTCTCCCCCTTCCCGCCTTTCGCCGGGACGCAGCCCGGCTTCCCGGCCGCCGTGGTCTTCTTCTCGGAGCCGCCGGAGAAGGCGTCGATGAGCTGCACCGTTCCCCAGCCCGCCAGTCCGAGGGCCACCACCGCGGCGATCGCGACGACGACGATCCTGCGGCGGTTGCGGGGACGGCGCATCCGGGGATAGACGTCGCCCGTGATGCGGTACTTTCCCCCCATCCCGGGAGGAGTCAGCATGCTCATGGGCGCAGCGTAGTGCCGTGCGGACGCCATGCCTACAAGATGATCTACGGGTTGCGCCCGTACGGCCCGCGAATGGGTCCGAAAGGCCCAGTGGGGCGCCGCCGAACGTGCTGTCGAACGGGTGGCCGGGCCGTCCGCCGCCGAGCCGCCCCGGGCGGGTCGGTCCGGGGCCGTCCGGTTCGGGTCAGCCCAGTTCGAGGACGCGGGCGTGCAGCACCTGGCGCTGCTGGAGCGCCGCGCGCACCGCGCGGTGCAGCCCGTCCTCCAGATACAGATCGCCCTGCCACTTCACGACATGCGCGAAGAGGTCGCCGTAGAAGGTGGAGTCCTCGGCGAGCAGCGTTTCGAGGTCCAGCTGGCCCTTGGTGGTGACGAGCTGGTCGAGGCGGACCGGGCGCGGGGCGACGTCCGCCCACTGCCGGGTGGATTCCCGGCCATGGTCGGGGTATGGCCGGCCGTTTCCGATGCGCTTGAAGATCACACGGAAAGCCTACCGGTCAAGCCCCTCCGGGCGCAGCCATGGCGGGCCGGTGCGATCCTGGGCGAAGGCTGACAAACAAGGAATCCGCCGGGGAAAGCCGGGGGAGAGCCGGGGAAATCGGGGGGACGACAGGGGTTCGAGATGACCGACGACGGTACGGAGCCGGTACGGCGGATCGCCGAGGGGTACGCCTTCGACGGCCCGGCGCTGGAGCTGGGCGCGGTGCTGTGGGACGGGGTCTGCCGGGCCGACGCGCCGGTCCGGGTGCCGCTGGCGACCCTCAACCGGCACGGTCTGGTCGCGGGCGCGACCGGTACCGGGAAGACGAAGACCCTCCAGTTGATGGCCGAGCAGCTGTCGGCGAGCGGTGTTCCGGTCTTCCTGGCCGATGTGAAGGGCGATCTGTCGGGGATCTCGGCGCCGGGCGAGCCGAACGACCGGGTCCGGGAGCGCTCCGCCGAGGTGGGACAGGAGTGGCGGCCGGCCGGGCGTCCGGCGGAGTTCTACGCGCTCGGCGGGATCGGTACCGGGATCCCGGTACGGGCCACCGTCACCGACTTCGGCCCGGTGCTGCTGGCGAAGGTGCTGGATCTGAATCCGACCCAGGAGCAGTCCCTGGGGCTGGTCTTCCACTACGCGGACGCCAAGGGCCTGGAGTTGTACGACCTCAAGGATCTGCGGGCGGTCGTCGCCTTCCTGGTCTCCGACGAGGGGAAGGCCGAACTGAAGACGGTCGGCGGGCTCTCGGCGGCCACGGCCGGGGTGATCCTGCGGTCGCTGACCGCCTTCGAGCAGCAGGGCGCGGGCGGCTTCTTCGGCGAGCCCGAGTTCGACACCGCCGAATTGCTGCGGACCGCGCCGGACGGCCGGGGCGTCGTCTCCGTACTGGAACTCCCGGCGGTCCAGGACCGGCCGCGGCTGTTCTCGACGTTTCTGATGTGGCTGCTGGCCGATCTCTTCCAGGATCTGCCGGAGGTCGGCGACGCGGACCGGCCGAAGCTGGTGTTCTTCTTCGACGAGGCGCATCTGCTCTTCACGGGCGCGTCGAAGGCGTTTCTGGAGTCGATCACCCAGACCGTACGGCTGATCAGGTCCAAGGGAGTCGGGGTCTTCTTCGTCACCCAGACCCCGAAGGACGTGCCCGCCGATGTGCTGGCGCAGCTCGGGAGCCGGGTACAGCACGCGCTGCGGGCGTACACCCCGGAGGACGCCAAGGCGCTGACGGCGACGGTCCGGACCTTCCCCAAGTCGCCGTACGACCTCGAAGAGGTGCTGACCGGTCTGGGGACGGGTGAGGCGGTGGTGACCGTACTGGGCGAGTCGGGCGCGCCGACGCCGGTGGCCGCGGTCCGGCTGCGGGCGCCGGAGTCGCTGATGGGGCCGGTCGATCCGGCGGCGCTGGAGACGGCGGTACGGGCCTCGGAGCCGTACGGGAAGTACGCGCGGGCGGTCGACCGGGAGTCGGCGTACGAGAAGCTGACGGCGGCTCCGGCTGCGCCGTCGGCTCCGGCGGAACCCGGGCGGCGGGCCGAGCCGCACCCCGAACCGGCCGAGCCGGAACGGGAGTCGCTGGTCGCGCAGGTGGTGGGCAGCGGTGTCTTCACGACACTGGCCCGCTCGGTGGGGACCCAGCTGGGGCGGGAGATCACCCGCTCGCTCTTCGGTACGTCCCGGCGGAGGCGCTGACGCCCCCGGCCGGGAGGCGTACGTCCCGGCGGAGGCGCTGAGCGGCGCCTCCGCCGGAACCGTACGGGGTGTTACCGGGGACCGCGTGTTACTCGGTCACGGCCGCGTGGCCGTCGTGCAGTCCGCCGCTGCCGGACTGGCCGCCGTTCGGACCGGCCGGGGGAACCGGCTTGGAGAGCGAGCTGATGTCATGGGCGTAGGTACCGGCCGCGTTGGCGATGATGCCGATATTGATCCCGAACGCCTTCATGCTGATGTTGCTCAGGTCGTCGCCCGCGCCGTGGTAGTTCGGGTCGTACGCCAGCCCGGCGGTGCCGCCGAACTTGGCGGCCTGGGCGGCCGTCTTCTTGACCTCGGCGCCGGTGAAGGTGCCGCCCGCCGGGATGCCGACCTCGATGAACGGGCCGTAGTCGGAGCGGCCGGTGAAGTCGGTTCCCTCGTGCGGGGTGTTCCGCCCGTCGAGGAACTTCTGCATGTCGCGCTCGATCTGCGCGGAGCCCTCGGGGCCCGGGCCCGCGCCCACGCCATCCGAGTTGTCGCCGTCGTAGAGGAAGATGCCGTAGTTCGGCGAGGCGATCATGTCGAAGTTGAGATACGCCTTGATCTCCTTCTTGCCGAGGGAGCTGAGGCTCGCGACATACGCCTCGGAGCCGAGCAGGCCGTTCTCCTCGGCGCCCCACCAGGCGAAGCGGATCTTGTTGGTGGGCCGCTTCTCGGCCTTCGCCAGCTCCTCGGCGACCTCCAGCAGACCGGCCGAGCCGGAGCCGTTGTCGTTGATGCCCGCGCCCTCGGAGACGCTGTCGAGGTGGGCACCGAGCATCACCGTGTTGGCGGCGTTGCCGTGCTTGGTCTCGGCGATCACATTGCGGGTGGTGCGGTTCTCCTGGAGCTGCCGCACGTCGAGCGTGACGCGGACCGGCCCGTTGGCCAGCTCGGCGGCGAGCTTCTCGCCCTCGGCCTGGACCACACCACCGGTCGGGATCTTCACCCCGGCCGGGTCGCCCAGGGTGCCGCCCATGGAGCCTTCGGTGTTGTTGAAGATCAGGGCGCCGATCGCGCCCGCGTCGGCGGCCGTGGCCTGCTTCTGCGCGAAGGTGCAGCCGCCGCGCTTGATCAGCGCGATCTTGCCGGTGAAGGTGGCGGAGGCGTAGTCGGCGGGCTCGCAGCCGGTGGTCGCGTCGACCGGGACGGCGGCCAGATCGGCGGTGATCCCGCCGACCGGGGTGGACTTGGTGTAGTCCATCGCCACGACTCCGACCGAGCGGGGCGTCGGCGAGACCACGTCCAGCTTCTCGGCCCGGGTCTCGATGTACGGGAACTGGAACGCCTGGTACGAGACGTTGTAGCCGAACTTCTTCAGCTGCTGGAACACATACGCCGCGGAGGCGTCGTAACCCAGCGTTCCGGCGGCCCGGTTGCCGGTGGTGTCCGATATCTGCTGGAACTTCTCCAGGTGCTCGAAGGCGTCGTCGGCGGACGACTTCTTCACCAGCTTCGCCGCCAGCTTGGCGGCGCTGCGGGTCTCCCGGTCCTTCGGCGTGTGGTGATCGGCCGTGGCGGCGGGCGAAGCGGAGGCCAGCAGCAGCGGGGTCGCGAGTGCGGCGGCGGCCAGCGAGGCCACGGCTCTGCGACGGGATGCCTTCACAGAGTTCCTTCCCGTAATGGACATGTCGAACGGGAAGCTAGCCGGGGTGGTGTGCCCCTGGGAACGTCTGTGCTTCAACTCACTTCCCGTGGTGTGGCATTGCCATACTTCTCCCTTCCCGGAATGGCTTGTTCCTTGTGCCGGTTACGGCCGGGTTCGCCCGACCGGACGCAACCGGGGTCCGGAAAGTCCCTTCCGTCAGGCTTTCTTCGCGGCTTGCGCGGCCTTCGCTGCCCGCTTCGCCTCCTGCTTGTGGGCCCGGACCTTGGCGAGCGACTCGGGACCGGTGATATCGGCGGCCGAACGGTACGAACCGGCCTCGCCGTACGCCCCCGCCGCGACCCGCCAGCCCCGGGGCCGTACCCCCAGCTGCTTGCCCAGCAGGGCCAGGAAGATCTTCGCCTTCTGCTCGCCGAAGCCGGGCAGCGCCTTGAGCCGGGCCAGCAGTTCGGCCCCGTCGGCGACACCGGTCCACAGGGCGGTCACATCGCCCCCGTACTCGTCGACGAGAAAGCGGCAGAGCGTCTGGACCCGCTGGGCCATGCTGCCCGGATAGCGGTGGACGGCCGGTTTCTCCTTCAGCAGCTCCGCGAACGCCTCGGGGTCGTAGGCGGCGATCTCGGCGGCGTCCAGATCGTCCCGGCCCATCCTGGAGGCGATGGTGTACGGGCCGGAGAAGGCCCACTCCATGGGCACCTGCTGGTCCAGCAGCATGCCGACCAGGGCGGCCAGCGGGCTGCGGCTGAGCAGGGCGTCGGCTTCCGGCTGCTGGGCGAGGTGGAGGGTGCGGGCGGGGGTTTCGGCCGCCCCGGTGCTGTTGGCGCTCATGCACTCGATGGTCACCCGGCCGTGGCCCGGCCGCCAGCGGCGCGCGGAGGGGCCGTACGACTCCGGGGCCGTACGGCCCGAAGGCGTACGGCCCCGGGAGCCGCGGGGGTACGGCACCGGGGCCCCGCCGCCGTGTACGACGGGACCCCGGTGGTCGCTGGGGCGGGAGCGGCCCGCCCCGGTCAGTGGTGGTGGTGCGTGACCGGCAGGATCTGGGCCTTCTCCAGGATCACCGCATGCTCCAGGACGTCCTCCGCCGGGTCGTCCAGTTCGATGTGGTCGACCGAGATCAGGGTGAACTGATCGCCCTCGCGGGAGGAGTCGGCGGCGGCGGGCTGGGCGGGGATCGTCACCGCCAGCGCCGTCGCCCCGAGGGCGGTCAGCAGCAGCCGGGCCCGCCGGGAGCCCTCGGCCCGGGGCCGCCGCGCGGGGGTGCTTCCGGGGTCGCTCCCGGGGGTCCGCTCGGTGGTCAGCTTCACTATCGGCATCGTCACCCTGGTCATCTCTCCGCCTCCGGGAGCCGTGCCGGTGGGGCACGGACAGCTGTTCACGGTCGGTTCACGGTCATCCGTTCACCGGGTGTATCCGCGGAACCGGCCCGGAGGACACGGCGTACAAGCAGGCGAGCACACAATTCACTCTTTCGGCGGTAGGAAAAAGCGGGCGGATGTGGATCAGACGGATGCCGGGCGGTGGATGACGACGGTCGTCTCACAGGAGTTGTCGGCGAAGAGTTTCAGGACCTCGTTCTCGTTCTTGTCGACGGTCAGGCCCCAGCGGAGCTTGGTCGCCACCCAGTCGCCGATATAGCGGCAGACGGCGGTGTCGGCCGGCGGCAGCCAGCCGGTGATGTCCGCCTCGGCGCGCTCGCGGACGGTCCGCGCGGTCACCACGTTCAGGCCGGGGTAGGCCGCCTGGTCGTTGGCGTACGCCTCCCGGCGCTCGGCGGTCCACGCCTTCGCGCCCGAGCCCCACGCCTCCGCGAGCGGCACGGCGTGGGCGACGGCCAGGGCCCGGAGATCGGTCACGGACTGGCCGTCCCAGGGCGAGACCCAACGGCCGCCGCTCAGGGCGCAGCCGCCGGAGACGGCGGGCTGTTCCACGGCCTCCGCGATCAGTACCTCCTCGCGGGTGGTGCAGCCGTCGGCGGGGTCGAGGCCCTGGTTCCAGTGGGGGAAGGCGGTGTCGGTGTGGCCGGTCCGGTCCTCGTCGGCCTCGACCAGGAGGGAGATCGCGTCCTCCAGTTGGTGGACCTGCTCCGACGAGGAGGGGGCGAGGGGGGCGAGGGGCGTGGCGGCGGTGGCCGGGGCGGTGAGGAGCAGCGGGGCGAGCACGAGGGCGGCGATGGCGGCGGCGACGGCGGTCGCGCCGCGGACGCGATGGTCGGTCATGCGACGGTGATAGCGCCTCCCGGGGGCCCCGGTCCGGGTCTCGCGGGGCAAGACGTCCTTCCGGGTGGAAAGTTGAGCCGGAGAGGTGGCCACGAGCCTTGCGCGAAGGCCGCCGCCAGGACCGCCGCGAGGGCGAGGCCGACGACGGCCGGTTCGCCCGGGGACGCCGGTCGGGCGGGGTGGG
>NZ_JBFADP010000004.1:0-27188 GCF_040641415.1 Streptomyces sp. NPDC020875
CGTGAGGAGGTGAGCCCGGAGGCCACCGACCCTCCCGACGCTGAACAAGACCGCCCGCATACCGCTGGAGTGACGGTCACATCTTCAACAGCCCCGCCGGCGACTGAGGCGCGAACCGCCCCGCCTGGCCACAGGCAACCCCGGCACCAGGCGCCCCGGGGCGCAAGGCGCGAAGACCCCGCACCAGGCGGGAAACCTCACACCAGGCGCCCGCTACCCCACCGGCAAGACCGCCGAGACGCGAAAGCCGCCCCCCTCCGTCGGGCCCGAGACGAAGACGCCGCCCAGTGCCTGGACCCGTTCCCGCATGCCGATGAGGCCGTTGCCGCCGCTGGGGAGGTCCGCGTCGTGCGCGCCGCCGCCCGCCGCGTCGGGGGCCCCGTTCTCGACCTGCATGGCGACCTCCGCGTCGCGGTGCGCGAGGCGGACTTGGACTTTGGCGCCCGCCGCGTGCTTGTGGACGTTGGTCAGGGCTTCCTGTACGACCCGGTACGCGGTCTGCTCGACCTCCGGCGGATAGTCGCGGGCGTCGCCGTGGACGGCGTACTCGACGACCATGCCCGCCTGCCGGGACTGGCCGACGAGGGTCTCCAGGTCGGCGAGGCAGGGCCCGTCGCCGTCGGCCCCGGCCGCCGCCGCGGCGGCAGCGGCGGCAGCGGCGCCGACGGCCGCGAGCGGTACCGGCGAGGCCGTCCGCCGGTCGCCGTCGCCGGAGCGGAGCACGCCGAGCATCTCGCGGAGTTCGGTGAGTGCCTGGCGCCCCATGTCTCCGACGAGGGCCGCGTTCTTGACGGCCTTCGGGGGGTCTTTGAGGGCGACGGCCTGGAGGGCGGCGGCGTGGACGACCATGAGGCTGACCCGGTGGGCGACGACGTCGTGCATTTCGCGGGCGATCCGGGTGCGTTCCTCGGTGCGGGCCCATTCGGCGCGTTCCTCGGCCCGGTCGGCGAGGAGGGAGAGTTCGGCTTCCAGGCTGTCGGCGCGTTCCCGGAGGCTTTCCATGAGCCGACGCCTGGCTCCTATGTAGAGGCCGAAGAGGACGGGCGGCAGGGCGAGCCCGATGGCGACGAACGCGGACATCGCGGGGACGAACCAGGCTCCGGGGTCGCCGAAGTCCTCCGGCGCGTCACGGACGTCCTGTTCCATTTGTACGTAGGAGATGATGAAGGTCGCCACCAGCGACATTCCGGTGAGGGTGGCGGTGATCCGCCGCGGCACTTCGGACGCGGCGAGTGAGTAGAGGCCGATGATGGTGAGCAGGTAGCCCATCTCGGCGGGTGTGATCGCGATTCCGACGAGGACGACCGCGATGGGCCAGCGCCGGCGGAGGACGAGTGTCGCTCCGCCGACGAGTCCGAGGAGTACGCCGAGGGCGACGGGTGTCGCGGTGCGTTCCGCGAAGCGCCAGCCCTCCAGTGCGCATTCCAGGGCCGAGGCGATCCCCAGCCCGACATCCAGTGCGACGCTTCGCCGCCGTCCCCACCACAGCCAGGAGCGGGGCGCGGTGCCCGTGGCTTCCTGGTGTGCCCCCGTTGTGGTCATGCCGTCCACCCTACGGGCGGCGGGCGCGGAACACTCGGGGTGTTTCCCGCGATTCAGCGGTATCACGCCGCTGTTCCGGGCCCGGGTGACGGCCCGGTGACGCTCCGCCGAACGGCGCCGAACGCCGGGGTTCGCCGGGGTGCGGCCCGCGTACGAGCAACGTACAAGCGACGTACCGAGGGACCTACGAGCGACGTACAAGTGACGTACGAACCGTCTCGCGCCCGGGCCCGGACCGGGACGCCCCGCCGCCCGTACGGCACCGCCCCGCGGCGCCCCGTACCGGACCGGCCCGTACCCGCCACGGATCCGGCTCGTACACCGTCGCGGCGGAGGCGGGCGGTACGGCATAGTAGGGGCTGTCCCGGTGACCCCGGTCGTGAGACCTCTCACCCCGGATCACCTCGGACATGCCATCCCAGGTCGTCTAATGGCAGGACAAATGGTTTTGGTCCATTGAATGAGGGTTCGATTCCTTCCCTGGGAGCTGTGGGGCGGCCCGGCCGCCCGATTCGGGTCCCGACCGTTTTCCGGTCGGGACCCGAATCGTTTCTCCGGCCACACGTCTCCGGCCGCACACCGCCACATGCCGCCGCCCCGTCCCCCCTCGCGCCGCCCCTCTGGTGATCCACGCCACCCCCGAGCCCTGCCGCTCCCCCGGCCGATTCCCTGGTCATTTGCCTGGTCAGACACCCCGGTATCCTTCGGATGTCCACCACCCGAAGCCGAAGGGCAGACCCGTGAGTGCCAATCGCCCGGCCGCCGTCGTCGTTCTCGCAGCGGGTGAGGGCACCCGCATGAAGTCCAAGACCCCCAAGGTCCTCCATGAGATCTCCGGACGGTCCCTCGTCGGCCATGTCGTCACCGCGGCGCGCGAGCTGGATCCCGAGCATCTGGTCGTGGTCGTGGGCCACGCCGCCGACCAGGTCAGGGGCCATCTGACCGAGCGGTACACCGGCACCCGCACCGCTTTCCAGGCCGAGCAGAACGGCACCGGGCACGCCGTCCGGATCGCCCTCGACGAGCTGGGGCAGAGCGTCTCCGGCACGGTCGTCGTGGTCTGCGGCGACACCCCGCTGCTCTCCGGCGAGACGCTGACCGAGCTGGCCGCGACCCACGCGGGCGACGGCAACGCCGTGACCGTGCTCACGGCCGAGGTGCCGGACTCCACCGGCTACGGCCGGATCGTGCGGGACGCGGGGACCGGCGCGGTCACCGCGATCGTGGAGCACAAGGACGCCACGGACGAGCAGCGGGCGATCCGGGAGATCAACTCCGGGGTCTTCGCCTTCGACGGCCAGCTGCTGGCGGACGCCCTCGGGAAGGTGCGGACGGACAACAGTCAGGGCGAGGAGTATCTGACGGACGTCCTGGGCATCCTGCGGGAGGCCGGGCATCGTGTGGGCGCCTGTGTCGCGGGCGACCACCGGGAGATCCTGGGCATCAACAACCGGGTGCAGCTCGCGGAGGCCCGCCGGCTGCTGAACATCCGGCTGCTGGAGCGCGCGATGATGGCGGGGGTGACAGTGGTGGACCCGGCGTCCGTCCTGGTCGACGCGACCGTCACTTTCGAGCCGGACGCGATCATTCACCCGGGGACCCAGCTCCTCGGTCTCACCCGTCTCGCCGAAGGCGCCGAGGTGGGTCCGAATACCCGGCTGAGGGACACCGTGGTGGGCCCGGGCGCCCGGGTGGACAACACGGTGGCGGATTCGGCGGAGATCGGCGAGGGCGCCTCCGTCGGCCCGTTCGCCTATCTGCGTCCCGGCACCAGGCTGGGGAAGAAGGCCAAGGCCGGGACGTATGTCGAGATGAAGAACGCCAGCGTGGGCGAGGGGACGAAGGTCCCCCATCTGTCGTATGTCGGTGACGCGACGATCGGTGATTTCACCAATATCGGCGCGGCCAGTGTCTTTGTGAACTACGACGGAGAGGCGAAGCACCACACCACGATCGGCTCCCACTGCAAGACCGGTTCGGACAACATGTTTGTGGCTCCTGTCACGGTCGGGGACGGCGCCTACACGGCGGCCGGTTCGGTCATCACCAAGGACGTTCCGGCCGGTTCGCTGGCCGTCGCCCGGGGCCAGCAGCGGAATATCGAGGGCTGGGTGGCCCGCAAGCGGCCCGGGAGCGCCGCCGCGCAGGCCGCCGCCGCGGCGACCGACAAGGCGCCCGGCGAGAACTGACCGGAAACAGGTGCGCCAAAGACGGCGTACCGTGATACGTGCACACATTCGGCTGGCTCGCGATTCCCCATGCCCGCGGCCAGAGAACACCCTCTGAGGAGACAGTGCTGTGACCGGGATCAAGACGACCGGCGAGAAGAAACTGATGCTCTTCTCCGGCCGCGCCCACCCCGAGCTGGCCGAGGAAGTCGCGCATCAACTGGGTGTCGGCCTGGTGCCGACCAAGGCCTTCGACTTCGCGAACGGCGAGATCTACGTCCGTTTCCAGGAGTCCGCGCGCGGTGCCGACTGCTTTCTGATGCAGAGCCACACGGCTCCCATCAACAAGTGGGTCATGGAACAGCTGATCATGATCGACGCTCTGAAGCGGGCCTCCGCCCGGAGCATCACCGTGATCGTGCCGTTCTACGGCTATGCCCGCCAGGACAAGAAGCACCGCGGCCGGGAGCCCATCTCCGCCCGGCTGATCGCCGATCTGATGAAGACCGCCGGCGCGGACCGGATTCTCACGGTCGATCTGCACACCGACCAGATCCAGGGCTTCTTCGACGGCCCGGTCGACCACCTGTTCGCCCTGCCGATCCTGGCGGACTACGTGGCCGCGAAGGTGGACCCGGCGAAGCTGACCGTGGTCTCCCCCGACGCGGGCCGGGTCCGGGTCGCCGACCGCTGGTGCGACCGGCTGGGCGCGCCGCTGGCCATCGTGCACAAGCGCCGGGACAAGGACGTCGCCAACCAGGTGACCGTCCACGAGGTCGTCGGCAATGTCGAGGGCCGGGTCTGTGTCCTGGTCGACGACATGATCGACACCGGTGGCACGATCTGCGCCGCGGCGGACGCGCTGTACGCCAACGGGGCCGAGGACGTCATCGTGACGGCCACGCACGGGGTGCTCTCCGGCCCGGCTGCGGACCGGCTGAAGAACTCCAAGGTGAGTGAGTTCGTCCTGACCAACACCCTGCCCACGCCGGGTGACCTGGAGCTGGACAAGATCACGGTGCTGTCGATGGCGCCGACGATCGCCCGCGCGGTCCGTGAGGTCTTCGAGGACGGCTCGGTCACCAGCCTCTTCGAGGAGCAGGGCTGACCGGCATCCGCTCCTGAGCTTCGAGCGAAGGGCCGCGGTCTCCGTTTCGGAGGCCGCGGCCCTTTCGCGTAGACTGCTGGGGTTGCTCGGCGAGGGAGGCCGCACCATCGGGTGCGGCGGTCCGTTATCGACGCGCTCTTCGCATCAGGCGTAGCAGGCCGTTCACGGCCGGGTGACCATCCGATCCGTCTGATGTACGAGGAGTGCATATGTCCGAGGTGAAGATCGCCGCCGGTCTCCGTAGCGAGTTCGGCAAGGGCGCCGCCCGCCGTATCCGTCGTGAGGACCGTGTCCCCGGTGTGCTGTACGGCCACGGCACCGACCCGGTCCACCTGACCCTCCCGGGCCACGAGCTGCTGCTGGCGCTCCGTACCCCGAACGTCCTGCTGTCCCTGGACATCGAGGGCAAGAACGAGCTGGCCATCCCGAAGGCCGTGCAGCGCGACCCGCTGAAGGGCTTCCTGGAGCACGTCGACCTGCTGCTGGTCAAGCGCGGCGAGAAGGTCAACGTCGAGGTCCCGGTGAACGCCGAGGGCGAGCTGGCCCCCGGTGGCAACCTGCTGGAGCACGTCCTGAACGCGCTGCCGGTCGAGGCCGAGGCCACCCACATCCCCGAGGCCCTCACGGTCTCCGTCGAGGGCCTGGAGGCCGGTGCCTCCGTCCTCGCCAAGGACATCGCGCTGCCGTCCGGCGTGACCCTGGCCGTCGACGAGGACGCGGTCGTCCTCCAGGTCCTGGCCGCCCAGGCCGAGGAGCCCGCCGCCGAGGGTGCCGAGGGCGAGGGCGACCAGCCCGCCGAGGCGTAAGCACTCCCCCGGCGTATTTCCGCCGTACGCCGCCGCCCGCGCCCCTTCCCGGGCGCGGGCGGCGCCGCGTTTCCGGCCCGTGTCCCCGCCCTCCCCCTCCCCACGGAATCCGCACGGAGAGAATTCATCCCATGACGACCGACGCCACCGCCCCCTGGCTGATCGTGGGCCTGGGCAACCCGGGCCCCGGCTACGCGGCCAATCGCCACAATGTCGGCTTCATGGTCGCCGACCTGCTGGCCGACCGGATCGGCGGCTCCTT
Organism: Streptomyces sp. NPDC020875; assembly: GCF_040641415.1. NCBI lineage: Bacteria > Bacillati > Actinomycetota > Actinomycetes > Kitasatosporales > Streptomycetaceae > Streptomyces > Streptomyces sp. NPDC020875. The sequence goes on from NZ_JBFADP010000004.1 coordinate 5,887, forward strand.
CAAGCGCGCCCAGAAGGCCCAGGCCCAGATCGTGGAGGGCAGGCTGGGCGTCCCCGGCCCCGGCAGCCGCCGGGTGGTGCTGGCGAAGCCGATGTCGTACATGAACCTCTCGGGCGGCCCGGTGACGTCGCTCCGCGACTTCTACAAGATCCCGCTCGACCATGTCGTGGCGATCCATGACGAGCTGGACATCGACTACGGCGTCCTGCGGCTGAAGCTCGGCGGCGGCGACAACGGCCACAACGGTCTGAAGTCGATCACCAAGTCCATGGGCCCCGACTACCACCGGGTCCGCTTCGGCATCGGCCGCCCCCCGGGCCGCCAGCCGGTCGCCGACTTCGTCCTCAAGGACTTCTCCGCCACGGAGCGCAAGGAACTCGACTACTTCGTGGACCGCGCGGCGGACGCGGTGGAGTCCCTGGTCACGGAGGGCCTGGAGCGGGCGCAGAGCGCGTACAACTCCTAGCCCGGACCAGTGCAGCCGGCCTAGTACAGGTCATCGATCGCGGCCAGGTCGAGATCGAGCGGGAAGGGGCTGTCCACCTTCAGCCGGTCGTGGTGGATACCGGAGAGTACGTACGCCTTGGTCACCGGATCCAGCTCGTAGACCCGGACGACGGGCCGGGACCCGGTGCCGGTCCGGTCGACCAGCCAGAAGTGCGGAATGCCCGCTGCGGCGTACTTGCGCGGCTTGGACTCCGTGTCCCGGGCCCGTGAATCGGGGGACAGCACCTCGACCGCGAGCAGGACGTCGTCCGCCGCGAAGCGCGCCAGATCAGGTCCGGTCACGGCCACGGCCCGTACCACCAAGATGTCGGGCTCGGGAGCGTTGCGCCGGTCCAGAACCACAGTCATCTCACGGCGCACCTTCAAGTGGCTCGGCGCGGCCTGGCGCAGACCACTGACCAGCAGATCAATCACCACACCGTGAAAATCGCGCTGCGGACTCACGAAAACCAGGCTCCCGTCGATCAACTCCGTATGCGGCGGGAGGTCGGGGAGCGTCAGCAGATCGTCCACGGTCCAGCCCTCTTGGGGCGGAACGGGCCAGCGCGTTCCCGGTTCGGTCACCTCGGTGGGTCCCGTCGGCAGATCGGCCCCGGGAAGCGGCTCAGCGGTCATCGTTCCTCCCATGGACGGAATCCTGGCCTACCCCTTCCACGTTAGTCGTACGCATCCGGCCCCATCACCGGATCAGGTGATGGGGCCGGAGGCGTGTTGACCGGAGTGGTCGGGCGGGCCGGGGGTCAGCCCGTGTTGCGGAGGCCCGCCGCGACGCCGTTGACCGTCAGGAGGAGGGCGCGGGCGAGCAGCGGGTCGGGGGTCTCGCCGCGGTCCGCCGCGCGGCGCTGGCGGGCCAGCAGGGAGACCTGGAGGTACGAGATCGGGTCCAGGTAGGCGTCCCGGATCGCGAAGGTCTGCTGGAGGACCGGGTGCGAGTCGAGCAGCCGCTCACCGCCGGTGATCCGCAGGACTTCCCGGACGGTCAGCTCGTGCTCGGCCTCGATGGTGGCGAAGACGTGCTTCAGCTCGTCGGGGACGAGGGTGTCGACGTAGTGGCGGGCGATCCGCAGATCGGTCTTGGCCAGGGTCATCTCGACATTGGCGAGGAAGTTGCGGAAGAAGTGCCACTTCTCGTGCATCTCGTCCAGGACGGTGTCGAGTCCGGCCTCCCGGAGGGCCTTGAGGCCGGAGCCGACTCCGAACCAGCCGGGGACGATCTGGCGGGACTGGGTCCAGCCGAAGACCCACGGGATGGCCCGCAGTCCGTCGAGTCCGGCCCCGGAGTCGGGGCGGCGGGACGGCCGGGAGCCCAGGTGGAGGTCGGCGAGCTGGTCGACCGGGGTGGAGGCGAAGAAGTACGCGGGCAGGTCGGGGTCCTCGACCAGCCTGCGGTAGGCGGCGTGGGCCGCGTCGGAGACGGTGTCCATCGCCGCGTCCCAGCGGGCCAGGGACTCCACGGACTGGCGGGGCGCGGTGTGCAGCGCCGACGCCTGGAGGGTGGCGGCGACCGTCAGTTCCAGGTTCTCCCGGGCCAGCGACGGGATCAGGTACTTGTCGGAGATCACCTCGCCCTGCTCGGTCACCTTGATCTCGCCGTCGAGGGTGCCCCACGGCTGGGCCAGGATCGCCTCGGCGGTGGGGCCGCCGCCCCGGCCGACGGTGCCGCCGCGGCCGTGGAAGAGGCGGAGCCGTACGCCGTGCCGGTGGGCGACGTCGCGGAGCCGCCGCTGGGCCCGGTGGATCTCCCACTGGGAGGTGGTGATGCCGCCGAACTTCGACGAGTCGGAGTAGCCGAGCATGACCTCCTGGACGTCGCCGCGGAGGGAGACCAGCCGCCGGTAGGACGGGTCGGAGAGCATCTCGTCGAGGATGACGTCGGCGGCCCGCAGCTCGTCCGTGGTCTCCAGCAGCGGCACGATGCCGATCTTCGCCCAGCCGCCGTGCAGGTCGAGCAGTCCGGCCTCGCGGGCGAGGACGGCGGCGGCGAAGACGTCGTCGGCGCCCTGGCACATCGAGATGATGTACGACTCGATGACCTCGGGCCCGAACCGTTCGAACGCCTCCTTCACGGTGTGGAAGACGCCGAGGGTCTTCTGCCCGGCGGCGTCCAGCGGGGCCGGGGTGGGCGCCAGCGGCCGGCGCGAGCGCAGTTCCTTGGCGAGCAGCTTCTGCCGGTAGTCGCGCGGCATGTCGGCGTACCGCCAGGACTCCTCGCCGAGCCGGTCGAAGAGCTGTCCGAGGGCGTGGTGGTGGGCGTCGGCGTGCTCGCGGACGTCCATGGTGGCGAGCTGGAGCCCGAAGGCGGCCAGGGTGCGCAGGGTGCGGTCCATCCGGCCGTCGGCGAAGAGTCCGCCGCGGTGGGCCCGGAGGGATGTCTGGATCAGGGTGAGGTCGGCGAGGAGTTCGGCGGTGCCCAGGTAGTCCCGGCCGGGCTCGTGCGGGGTGCCCTTGGCGAGTCTGGCGCGGGTGTTCTCCAGCTTCTGCTGGACGCAGGTGGCCTTGAGGCGGTACGGCTCCTCGGCGTTGAGGCGCTTGTAGCGGGGGCTGATCTCCGGCAGGGCCGCCAGGTCGGCTTCCAGCGACGCCAGGAGTTCGTCGGTGGCGCCGGTGTAGCGGATGGAGTTGGAGAGCAGTCCGCGCAGGGAGTCGACCAGGGCGAGGGCGTCGGTGATGCCGTGCTCGTGCTGGAGGATCAGCACGTCCCAGGTGACGTCGGGGGTGACATTGGGGTTGCCGTCCCGGTCGCCGCCGATCCAGGTGCCGAAGGTCAGCGGCCGGGTCCCGGCGGGCAGCTCGACGCCGACCCGGGCCAGCTCGGCCGCCAGGTCCTCCAGGACGTCGCCGACGGCGTCGGCGTGGAGTTCGTCGAGGTAGTAGATGGCGTTACGGGCCTCGTCGGCGGGTTCGGGGCGGACCACCCGCAGTTCGTCGGTCTGCCAGATCAGGTCGATGTTCTCGGCCAGCCGCAGATCGCAGCGGCGCCGGTCGGCCGGGCCGGAGCCGACCGCGGCGTCGCCCTCCAGGAGCTGGGCGATCCGGCGCAGCTTGTTGAGGACGGAGCGGCGGGCGGCCTCGGTGGGGTGGGCGGTGAAGACGGGCCGGACGTTGAGGTTGCGGACGGTGGCCGCGAGGTGGTCGGGGTCGGCGTCCTTGAGCCGGTCCGCGGTACGGGCCAGCAGCCCGCCCTCGGCCGCGCGCCGCTCCCGCATCTCCCGGCCCCGGTGCACCTGCTCGGTGACGTTGGCCAGGTGGAAGTAGGTGGAGAAGGCGCGGACCAGCTTGGCCGCGGTCTCCAGATCGGTGTCGCCCAGCAGTTCAGCGGCGGACTCGCCGTCGCTGCGGGTGAGGGCTCGGACCCGCTCGACGAGGTCGAGGAGTTCGGATCCCTCCTGGCGGACGATGGTCTCGCCCAGGAGGTCGCCCAGTCGGCGGATGTCGGCCCGGAGTTCTGCGCTGGCCGTGGGGGTCTGGTCGGCACTGCTCACAGGTGCTGCTCCTTGCGGTGTTCGAGCACGTCTGGAGGGGTACTGGAGTCGGCGGACCGCGCTGTCCGGCAGGTCCCAGGATAGGCGCCCTGGCACCGGGTGCCATCGAGTGGGGCTCTTGCCGCCTAGCTGAGCGCTGCCATACTTACGATGCCGTAGGTTACGCAGCCGTAGCACGGCTCAGACGCGGACATCTCCTACCATTCCTCACCCCCCAGGGGACCCTTCATGACGACTAGCCCCCATCTGCTCGACGACGCCCCGGGCCCGGAGGCGGAACCGGGCACGGCGCCCGGCCCCCGTCCCGGTCCGGACGGCGCGCCCGCCGGGGGCGCCACGCCGCCCTCCGCGACCCTCGGCGGGGACGAGAAGGGGTCGATCGAACAGATCACCCTGCTCCTCTTCATCGTCGTCCCCTTCGTCGCCCTGGCCGCGGCGGTCCCGCTGGCCTGGGGCTGGGGGGTGAGCTGGCTGGACCTCGGCCTGCTGGTCGGGATGTACTTCATCGGCTGCCACGGCATCACCGTCGGCTACCACCGCTATTTCACCCACGGCTCGTTCAAGGCGAAGCGCCCGCTGCGGATCGCGCTGGCCGTCGCGGGCTCCCTGGCCGTCGAGGGCCCGGTGGTCCGCTGGGTCGCCGACCATCGCAAGCACCACAAGTTCTCCGACGCCGAGGGCGACCCCCACTCGCCGTGGCGGTACGGCGAGACGGTCCCCGCCCTGATGAAGGGCCTGTGGTGGGCGCATATCGGCTGGATGTTCGACGAGGAGCGGACCCCGCAGCACAAGTACGCCCCCGATCTGATCAAGGACCCGGCGATCCGGGCGATCTCCCGCTACTTCGTCGTGCTCACCTTCTTCTCGCTGGCGCTCCCGGCGATCATCGGAGGTCTGGTGACGCTCTCCTGGTGGGGCGCCTTCACCGGCTTCTTCTGGGGGTCCCTGGTCCGGGTCGCCCTGCTGCACCACGTCACCTGGTCGATCAACTCGATCTGCCACGCCACGGGCAAGCGGCCGTTCCGATCACGTGATCGCTCCGGCAACGTGTGGTGGCTCGCGGTGCTCTCCTGCGGCGAGTCCTGGCACAACCTGCATCACGCCGATCCCACCTCGGCCCGCCACGGCGTACTGCGTGGCCAGGTCGATTCCAGTGCCCGGCTGATCCGCTGGTTCGAGAAGCTGGGATGGGCGTACGACGTCCGCTGGCCCACCGCCGAACGCGTCGAGGCCCGTCGCGCCACGTCCCCCCGGACCGGCGGAGCGGCCGACACGGCATGATGGACGATGTGGCGACCGACGGCAGCAGTACCCGTACCGAGACGAACGCGGCAACCGCGGCAAGCACGGCACCCGCGGCGAACGCGGCGAGCACGGTGACCCCGGCGAAGCCCCGCACCACCGCGCGGCGGGGGCGCCGGGTCAGGATGACCGGCGCCGAGCGCCGGGAACAGCTGCTGGACATCGGTCGGGTGCTCTTCGCCGAGAAGGGCTTCGAAGGCACGTCGGTGGAGGAGATCGCCGCCAAGGCGGGGGTGTCCAAGCCGGTGGTCTACGAGCACTTCGGCGGCAAGGAGGGGCTCTACGCGGTCGTCGTCGACCGGGAGATGCGCCAGCTGCTGGGCATGGTGACCGGGGCGCTGACCGCCGGGCACCCCCGGGAGCTGCTGGAGCAGGCGGCCTTCGCCCTCCTCGACTACATCGAGCGGTACACCGACGGGTTCCGGATCCTGGTCCGGGACTCGCCGGTGGCCCAGTCGACGGGCACCTTCGCCTCGCTGATCAGCGATATCGCCACCCAGGTCGAGGACATCCTGGGGATGGAGTTCAAGAACCGGGGCTTCGATCCCAAGCTGGCGCCGCTCTACGCCCAGGCCCTGGTCGGAATGGTGGCGCTCACGGGCCAGTGGTGGCTGGACGCCCGCCGCCCGCCGAAGTCCGAGGTCGCGGCGCATCTGGTGAATCTGGCGTGGCACGGCCTGGACGGTCTGGAGCAGCGGCCGCGTCTGGTGGGCCACCGCAGGAACTGACCTCCGGCCCGGTCCCGGGCGCGCGATACACGTACGCGGCCGGGACCGGGGTACGGGGCGGGGCCCGCGCCTCGCGGGCTCCGGCCCCGTACCCCCGCTTACGGCTACATCTCCGCTTCCGGTGTCCGGGCCACCGCGAAGATCCGGCGGAACGGGAAGACCGTGCCGTGCGGCCCCGCCGGATACGCCTTCCGCAGCAGATCGCGGTACTGCCCGAGGAAGGCGTCCACCGCCTCCGTGTCGTCGCCCAGCTCCGTCAGCACGGGCCGCAGCGCCGTCCCCTTCACCCAGTCGAGGACCGGATCCTCCCCGGCCAGCAGCTGGTAGTACGTGGTCTCCCAGGCGTCGGCGGCACAGCCGAGACCCGTCAGCCGGTCGAGATAGTCGGCCGGGTCGAGGACATGGGCGAAGTCCCGGCCCCGGCCCGCCAGCCGGTCGCGCCACTCCGGCAGCGCGCACAGGGTCCCCAGCAGGGCGTGGCTGGGGGCCTCGTAATTGCCGGGGACCTGGAAGGCGAAGGCGCCGCCGGGGGTGAGCGCGTCGATCCAGCGGGCGAAGGAGTCGGCATGGCCGGGCACCCACTGGAGGGCCGCGTTGGAGACGATCAGGTCGTACGGTTCGTCCGGTGTCCAGTACGCGGCGTCCGCCTCCCGGAATTCGAGCCGGCCGCCGCCCGGGGTGGCCCCCGCGTGCTCCTTCTCGGCCAGCGCCAGCATCTCCGGCGAGTTGTCGAAGCCGGTGATCACGGCGGTCGGCCAGCGCTCGGCCAGCAGGGCCGTGACATTGCCGGGACCGCAGCCGAGATCGGCGATCCGCGGCGGCCGGAGCCGGGCGGCGGGCGGCTCCGGGAGCCGGGCCAGCAGATCGAGGAACGGCCGGGCACGGTGACCCGAATGACGCAGGTACTGATGCGGATCCCAAATGGGTACGGAATTCACGGTAGAGCCCCCTCGCAGGAACATCGAGCCGAAACGGAACGAGTCGCGGCCCGTCCCTGCCCCACCATCCGCCACATTATCTCTTGACGTCAAGAGACTTCATATCGACAGACCCTCTACACTGATCGTCATGGAGGACGAGGTCGATCGACTGGTCGCAGCATGGCGCCGCGAGCGCCCCGACCTCGACGTGGAACCGCTGGAAGTGCTCAGCCGCGTCTCCCGGCTGGCCCGGCATCTGGACCGGGCCCGCAGGATCGCGTTCTCCGAGCACGATCTGGAGCCGTGGGAGTTCGACGTCCTGACATCGCTGCGCCGGGCGGGCGCGCCCTATCAGCTCTCCCCCGGACAACTGCTCACCCAGACCCTGGTGACCTCGGGCACCATGACCAACCGGATCGACCGGCTGGCGAAAAGAGACCTGGTCGAGCGGTTGCCCGACCCCTCCGACCGGCGCGGAGTACTGGTCCGGCTCACCCCCGAAGGGCGTGATCGCGCCGATCGCGCGCTCGCCGGGCTGCTCGCCCAGGAACGCGCGATCCTCGCCGAACTCTCCCACGCCCAGCGGGCGGAACTGGCGGCGCTGCTACGCCAGCTGACCGCCCCGTTCGACAACATTCCCGGCTAGCTTCCCGGCCGGATCCGCCGGGCCCACCCCGGCCCGGCGGGCCAGTGCCACGGCGGCCAGCGTCGAATGCACCCCGAGCTTGCCGAGCACGTTCTGCATATGCGTCCGGACGGTGTGCGGTGACAGGAAGAGGCGCTCGGCGACCGCTTTGCGCCCCAGCCCGGCGACCATGCACCGCAGCACCTCGCGCTCCCGCGGAGTCAGCGACTCCACCAGCCGCTCGCTCTCCGTCCGGTGCTTACGGGCCGCCGTCAGCTCCCGCAGCACACCCGTGAGCAGAGCGGGCGGCAGATGCGTCTCGTCCCGCAGGACGCCCCGGATCACGGCCAGCAGTCGCTGAAGTGAACAGTCCTTCGCGACCCAGCCCGAAGCGCCCGCCTGCAAGGCCAGGGCCGCCCGGCGCGGATCGTCCTTCTCCGCGAGGACCACACAACGGACCTCGGGCTGGCCGGAACGCACCCCCGAGACCAGGCTCAGACCGTCGACCAGCCGGTCCGGACCGTCCTCGCCGTCGTCCGCCACGGCCCGGGCCACCGGGGCGCGAACCCCCTGCGGCGGTACCGCGGCGGCGCCCAGGTCGGCGTCCACCAGCATCACGTCGAACGGTCTGCCGTCGGCCGCGGCACGCTCCAGACATCGCAGGGCGGCAGGCCCGCTGCCCGCGGCCCCCACATCGACATCGGGCTCCGCCGCCATGGCCGCGGCCAGCGACTCGGCGAAGATTCGGTGGTCGTCCACCACCAGGACCCGGATACGGACCACAGACACACCCCCTGTGTCGGAGGACGGCTCGGTGCGGAAACGCCGCCCGAGACGGACCGTCAGCCCCGCCCGGCCACTGCCGCGCTGTGACTGAATTACCCCACCCCGGGATTCGTACCCCGCTGTCTCGTCCCCAGATCAACACCGGCCCCCACCGGCGTTGACCATCAGAGTACGGACGGCGGGCGGAAGCGGAAGCGTATTTGCAGAACTGATGACCAGCTCTGGGGGATGGGTTGTACTGGAAGGTTACCCATGAGTTCGTTGGGATGCATGGGAAACGGGAGACTCGATCCGGAATCCGCGGAGCCCCCGCTCCGGCCGGACGATCGCCCCGTGATGGCACGGCCCGGCGCCTCCCCGGGCCGGGGATTCCTTGACACGCCGGGCGCGGCGGGACGAGGCTGGTGGACACGGACCGGCTGATCCTGATGTATCACCACATCCAGGTATCCATCCACAGGTTGTACGGAAACTCCGGCGGGGCCTGAGCCCCTCCGCCGGAGCTGGTCCGACGGGTCGACGTCCCCCCGACGCACGGCCCGTGACCGCCCCTCGGGGCGCGGACCGGGCGGAGCCCCCTCCGCCGCCGCGCCCCTGGGGGGGCGGCGCGTTCTCGGTGACCGGCCGCGCCGCGTGGCCTGATGTTGTTCGCGGCCCGCGGACCGTGGCTGGCTGGTCGCGCAGTTCCTCGCGCCCCTGGTTGCCCGTCTCCTGGCCCTTGGGTAGGAGGCGCCCTCCGGGCGGGATGGATAGTGCCTCCTCCGAAGGTGTTTCGACCGCGGCCCGGTGGTGGGCTTGTCGCGCAGTTCCCCGCGCCCCTGGTTGCCCGTCTCCTGGCCCTTGTCAGGGCAACGCCCCGACTGGGAGCCCGCCTCCCACTTGTGCGGCAAGAGGGAGAGCATTTAGGGGCGCGGGGAACTGCGCGAACAGCCACGACGGTGGCGCGGACCGCGAACAACATCAGGCCACCGGGCGCGGCCCGGGTTGGTCGTGGCGGGCCGCCCGGAGGGGTGCCGCGCCGGGGGACGGCGGGGCCGGGAAGAGGCGGGGGGTCGGGAGGGACGCGTCGCGGAACGCGGTCTTCAGGGCGTGGGAGACCGGGGGGACCGACGGCGTCTCCAGGAGGACGATCACCGCTCCCCCGAACCCTCCCCCCGTCATCCGCGCGCCGAGCGCCCCCGCGCCGACCGCCGTGGCGACGGCCAGGTCCGTTTCGGGGCAGGAGACGGCGAAGTCGTCCCGGAGCGACGCGTGGCCCGCCGTGAGGACGGGGCCCAGGGCGGCGAGGTCGCCCGCTTCGAGGAGCGCCGCGGCCTGTCGGACCCGGTGGTTCTCGGTGACGACGTGCCGGACGAGGGCCCGCGCCCCGGGGTCCCGCAGCCGGGTGAGGGCCGGGGCGAGGTCTTCGTAGGAGATGTCCCGCAGGGTGGGGATCCCGAGCGCGCGGGCCGCCGCCTCGCAGCCCGCGCGGCGGCGCCCGTACTCGCCGTCGGCGTGGGCGTGCCGTACCCGGGTGTCGACGACGAGGAGCGTCAGCCCGGCGGCGGCGGGGTCGAAGGGGATGTGCCGTCGGCTCAGATCGCGGGTGTCGAGGAGCAGCGCGTGCCCGGCCTCGGCGCAGGCGGACGCCATCTGGTCCATGATCCCGGTGGGCGCGCCGGTGTAGTCGTTCTCGGCGATGCGGCAGAGGCGGGCCAGTTCGGCCCGGTCGGCGGCGAGTTCGCCGAGTCCGTAGAGGTCGGCGACGGCGAGGGCGGTGGCGACTTCGAGCGCGGCGGACGAGGAGAGGCCCGCTCCGGCGGGCAGGTCGGCGGTGACGGCGAGGTCCGCGCCGCCGACGGGGTGCCCGGCGGCGCGGAGGGCCCAGACGACGCCCGCCGGATAGTCCGTCCAGCCGCGCGGGCCGTGTCCCGGCGCGAGTCCGGCGACGGGGAGCGTGACGGGGCCGCCGGGCGCGGTGTCGGAGCGGAGGGTGAGGATCCCGTCGTCGCGCCGGGTGGCGGTGACGGTGACGCCGAGGGGGAGGGCGAAGGGCAGGACGAGGCCGTCGTTGTAGTCGGTGTGCTCGCCGATGAGGTTGACCCGGCCGGGCGCCGTCCAGCGGCTCGTACGCCGCTCTCCGCCCTCGGCGAGGCCATCCGCGGGGCCCTCGGCCGGGCCGTCGGCGGGTCTGTCGTGGTTCACGCGCTCGCCACCTCCCGCAGCCGCCGGGCCGCGGTCTCCGGCGGTACGTCGTTCATGAAGGACCCCATCCCGGATTCGGTCCCGGCCAAGTACTTGAGCCGTCCGGGGGCGCGGCGCACGGTGAAGAGTTCCAGGTGGAGTCCGAAGGCGTCCCGGCCGGGTGCCCGGAAGGGCGCCTGGTGCCAGGCCGAGACGTACGGCGTCGGTGGCTGCCCCGGCCCGAAGACCCGGTCGAGGCGGCGGAGCAGTTCCAGATAGACGCCGGGGAACTCGGCCCGGGCCGCGTCGTCGAGTTCTCGCAGGTCGGGGACGCGGCGTCGGGGGTGGAGCCGGATCTGGTACGGCCAGCGCGCGGCGTACGGCACGTATGCGGTCCAGTGGTCCCCGGCGATGACGACCCGGGCGGCGTCGGCGGTCTCCCGGGCGACGGTGTCGTCGAAGAGGTTGCGGCCGGTGCGGGCCGTGTGGTCGGCGGAGGCCCGGAACATTCGCCCGGTATGCGGGGTCACGAACGGGAACGCGTAGATCTGGCCGTGCGGATGGCCGAGGGTCACTCCGATCTCGGCACCTCTGTTCTCGAAGCAGTAGACCTGTTCGATCCCGGGCCGGGCGGCGAGCGCGGCGGTGCGGTCGGTCCAGACGTCGAGGACGAGTCGGGCCCGGTCCTCGGGGAGGTCGGCGAAGGAGGTGTGGTGGTCGGGGGTGAAGCAGACGACTTCGCAGCGGCCGGTCTCCCCGGCGAGGGAGGGGAAGCGGTTCTCGAAGACGGCGACGTCGTAGTCGTCGGCGGGGATCTCGGTGGCCCGGCCGGGGCGGGAGGGGCAGAGGGGGCAGTCGTCGGACGGCGGGTGGTAGGTACGGGTCTGCCGGTGGGAGGCGATGACGACGGGTTCGCCGAGGAGCGGGTCGTACCGGATCTCGGAGCCGGTGGCGACGGGCCCGAGGGTCCGGGTGTCGGCGGCGGTCCGGCCGCGCGGCCCGGCGGCGGCGGACGCCCGGTCCGTACGGTCCGTACGGTCGGCCGGGTTCCCGGCCGGGGTACGGGCGTCCGCGCTCCCGGCCCGGGTCCCGTCGGCGTCGGCGTCGGCGTCGTAATAGAGCAGTTCACGGCCGTCGGCGAGCCGGATCGCGGTCTTCCTCACGGCGGATACCCTCTCACCCACCCCAACAGAAGCCAACACACCTCACCAGAATCCAACAGCCCTGTCCGTCGTGCCAGACCGGCGGACAGGGCTGTTGGGATCCCGGCCCCGGGCCGCCCCGGGGAGCGGCTCAGCGGATCCGGCCCGGCTGCTGCTGGGGCGGCAGGGCGGGCGGGAGATGCGCGGCGTGCGGGACGGGCGGGGCCGCGCGGTCCAGCAGTCCCGTACGGGCCGCCAGGGCCGCGGCCTCCAGCCGGGAGCCGACGCCCAGCTTCATCAGCACCCGCTGGACATGGGTGCGCGCGGTACTCGGGGCGATCCCCATCCCGGCGGCGATCAGCCGGGTGTCCTCGCCCTCGGCGACCCGGACCAGGACCTCCACCTCGCGCGGGGTCAGCAGCCGCAGCAGCCGCTGGCCCTCGTCGTCGGGCTGGGAGACCGGGTTGAGCAGTTCGGCGAAGGCGCCCTGGAGCAGTCCGGGGGCGACCACGGCCTCACCCGCCCTGGCCTTCATCATGGCGCGTTCGACACCCTCGATCCGCTCGTCGTGGCGGACGTAGCCGGAGGCCCCGGCGGCGAAGGCCGCGGCGATGCCCCAGGGGTTGGGAACCGGGCCGAGGACCACGACGGCGACCTGGGGCCGCTCCCGTTTGATCCGTACCACCGGGTCGAAGACGCCCGGTTCGGCCGGGGACGCGGTGCCCAGCAGGCACACCTCGGGTGCCCGGGAGACCACCAGGTCCGCCGCGCCCGTCACGGGGGCCGTCGCGGCCAGCACACGGTGCCCGCGCAGTTTCAACGCCGAGGCGAGCGCCTCGGCGTGCAGTCTGTGATCGTCGACCACCATGAGCCGCACGCCCATCGAGCAACTCCCATCCCCCCGGTGCAACTTGCCCCGGCAAGCTACAGCCTGTTCGACATCGCGTGCCCCGAGTCGGCAGAAGTACCCAAGACTGCCGATTGAGCCACTCAACAGGGTCACTTATGACCATGGCATGACCACCGCATGACCAAAAGGCGGCGGCCCGGTACGGGAAGCTCCCGTACCGGGCCACTACTGTTCCGCGAATCAGCTTTCACCGCAGCAGTACCCGGGCCGCGAAGGGGCGAAAACCGGTCGCCTTTTTACTTTTGCGGCGTGAATGCAACTGCCAGATAATCCTTGTCGGCTCCCGGGCGGGGCTCGCTCATCAGCTCCTCGCTCATGTAGAGCCGGCCGTCGACGAACCTCAGCTCGCCGTTTCCGATGGCCATGGAGCGTTCGAGGTCCTTCGATTTCTCGTCGGTCGGATTGCGCAGCAGCACCGTCGACTTGAGGGTGTTTCCGTCGATCCGGACGACCTGGCCGCCCTTGTCGTACGGCGCCTCCTGGTAGGCGATCACAGCGTCGCCGTCCATCCGCAGCGGGTAGGAGGTGTAGCCGTCGCCCGCGTCGGCCCGGCCCGGCAGCGGCTTCCCGGTGGTGAGGTCGTACGAGACGATCTCATTGGTGCGGCGGACACTGTCACCGCCACCGGTGTGGGGCGAGGTCGGCAGATAGAGCCGCCCGTTGCCGACGACGACCTTGGTGCAGGACTCGACCTCGGTGGCGCCGCAGCGGGCCTCGAACCGGTCGCCGGTCGCGGAGACCTTCGTCAGCAGCTTGCCCCGGGCGTCGATGGAGAAGAAGTCCGAGATGCCGAACTTCCCGGTGTCGCCCACATCCGCCGCCACGACCAGCGGCTTGGTGCTGACGACACTGGCGTAGTCGACCCCGACGGGCATCTTGTACGAGAAGACGGGGCGGCCGGTCGCCGGGTCGAGCTGTTCGACGGAGAGCTGCTCGTTGTTGTAGCCGCCGCAGGAGCGGACGGCGACCAGGGCGGGCCCTCCGGCGTAGCCGCGGTCCTCGCAGTCGCCGTCGGACGTCGTCGGCTTCCAGCGGACCGTGCCGTTGTTGAGGTCGAAGGCGGCGCCGCCGTCCAGACCGCCCGCGGCGACCGTCGTACCGCTGATGGTGACCTCGTCGAACCGGATCGGCCGGTCGCCGCCGAGCGGGGAGTTGACGGACTTCCGCCAGAGCAGCTTGCCGCTCGCCATGTCGATCACACCGACCTCGGAACACGGCTGGTACCGGCCGGGGCCCGACTTGGTGGTCTTGGCGGGCTCGAAGAGGATCGCGGCCTTGTGGTCGGCGGACTGGTGGCGGGAGCCGCCGCAGGTCTGGCCGGGCAGCGGGATCTTCCAGAGGACGTTGCCCTTGTCCCGGTCGTAGCCGGTGATCTCCGAGACGCCCGGCTTCACATACGCCTTGTCCGTGACCCAGGAGCCCTTGAAGTCGGTGACATCGGTGATCAGCGGCTGGTCGACGCTGAAGGCGAGCTGTGCCGCGGGGTTGTCCGGTACGGCCTCCTTGCCGCCGTTGTCGCTCTTGCCGTCGCCGTCGGCGTCACCGTCGTTGTCGGTGCCCTTCTTGCCGCCCTTGCCCCGGGACGTGCTGGTGTCCTTCTTGCCGTCGTCGCCGACGGTCGCGTAGATCACCCCGCCGCCGATGATCAGCGCCACACAGGTGGCCGCGGCGATGATGATCTTCGCCTGGGCGCCGAGCTTCTTCTTGCCGTCGCCGGGGCCGCCCGGTCCGCCGGGGGCCGGGGGCGCGGGCTGTCCGGGGTAGCCGTAGCCCTGGGGCTGCGGCTGGCCCGGATAGCCGTAGCCGGGCTGGCCGTACGGCTGCCCGGGCTGCTGGCCGTACGCCTGCCCCGGCGCCGGGGCCGGGGGCTGGGCGGGGTAAGCGTAGCCGGGCTGGGTGGGCGGCTGCTGCGGATAGCCGTAGCCGGGCGGCGGGCTCTGCGGCGGTCCGGCCGGGGGCCCGGGCGGCGGCGCGGGCGGTCCCGGCGGTCCCGGCGGGGGCGCCGGGTGGCCCTGGGGGGCCTGCGGCGGGGCCGGAGGCTGCTGCGGCGGGCTCTGCTGCGGCTGCGGCGGGCCGAAGCCGCCGGGCGGCGGGTCCTGGGGCGCGCCGAAGCCGCCGCCCTGCGGGGGCGGTCCGGACGGCGGGGGCGGGGGCGGCGGCTGAGTCATGGCGGAACACCTCGGCAGAGGGAGAGCGGACAGAGGGAAGAAGTAAGGGGACGGGGAAAGCGGGGACGCGGACTCCGGGTACGTACGGCTACCGGGTACGGATGACGGAGCACGGACGGAGCGGGAACCGTACGGCTGCCCGGCGCGGCTGTCCGGTGACCGGACGGCGGGCCCGCGATCGTCGGCTGACGGGACGCCCGGTCCTGCGGTTCCGGTTCCGGCTCCGGATTCGGTTCCGGATTCCGGCAGTGATTCCGGATTCCGGCTGTGATTCCGCTTCCGGCCGGTGGCCGGGCGCCGAATCACCAGGCGCCCGGTACGGCGGCGACACCGCGCGGCCCCGCCGTCAGGGACCGAACGCCAGCATCGTCGGTTTCGTCAGCTCCTCCTCGTCGCTGGACGCGCTGACCCGGCCCGGCACGATGAAGAGCCGGCCGCCCTCGTAGAGGAGTCGCGCCGAGTAGAAGGAGTTCTCGACCGAGGCCGCTCCCCGGGGGTGCCGCAGTACGGTCTTCGGCGCGCCGCCGCCCGGGGCGATGGTGGCGACCGCGCCCCCGGTGTCGTAGGAGGGCTCCCGGTAGACCACCACGTCACGGCCCTGCATCCGGAGCGGTACGGCGGTGGTGTCGCCGCCGGACGGGGCCCGCCACTTGGCGCGGCCGGTGTTCAGGTCGAAGGCGACGATCTGGTTGGCGCCGCCCGCGCGGACCGGCTCGGTGGCCATGTAGAGGGTGCTCGCGTCGGCGGCGACGCCCGTACAGCCCTCCAGGTTCTGGCCGAAGATGACGAGGGAGCCGCCGCAGCCGACCCGGAAGCGGTCCTTGCCCCCGGCGATCTGGGAGCGGACCTTTCCGTCGTCCTTCAGCGCCACCACGGTCCACTTCTTGGGCTCGCGCTGGATGAGGGAGACCACGACCGGGGCGGTGGAGTAGACCTTGTCGATCTCCCATCCGGCGGGTACGGCGAAGGTCCAGCGCGCCTTGCCGGTGGCCGGGTCGACCTGCTGGAGCTGGTGCTTGGGCTTCTTGTAGTCGGAGGTGGGGCAGCTCACGGCGGCCAGCAGCTTCGGCCCGCCCGCGTAGGCGAACGGACGGCAGCCGCTGCGCGGCCCGGCGAAGATCTGCTTCCCCGTCCGCATCGAGAAGCCGTACGACACCCCGGTGGCCCCGGCGGCGAGGGTGTCGCCGCTGATGGTGAGGGTGTGGTCGGAGAGGGCGAGGAAGCCGCGTTCGGCCGGGATGGCGGACTTCCAGCCGACCTTGCCGGTGGCCAGGTCGACCAGGCGCAGATCGCGGCAGCGGGCACCGTCCCCGGCGCCGTCCTTCACACCGACGACGATCGCGCCGGACGCGGAGGGCCGGGGCGTGGCCGAGCACAGCTCCTGCTCCAGCGGCAGGGTCCACTTCTTCCGGCCGTCGCTCGCCGAATAGCCCACGACCTGCTTGTACATGGCCTTGACCACGGTGTCGCCGCTGACCCAGGGGCCGAAGACGGTGGCGCCGTTGCGCGGCAGGTCGACATCGTTCTTGGTGAGGAAGAGGGCCCGGGCGTCACCGGGGGCGCGGCCCGCGTTGAGGTCCTTGCCGCCGTTCTCCCGGTCGCCGTTCTCGATCCCGCTGCCCCGGCCGGGACCGGCGGAGGGTTCGGACGCGGACGGTTCGGGGGTGGCCGACGCCCCGGCGACCGGCTTCTTCTCGCCGCCGTCGCCGTCGTCGTCACCGAGCAGGGCGTACGTACCGCCGCCGACGACCAGCAGGGCCGCGACGGACGCGGCGACGAGGACGACCGTACGGCGCTTGCGCCCACCGGCGGCCGGGCCGCCGCCGGATCCGTTCGGGGTTCCGCTCACGGTTCCGCCCGAGGTTCCGGCGAAGCCGTCGGCGGGCGGGAACGGGGCTGCGTACGGGGCCTGGCCGGGGGCCTGGTACGGCTGGGCGAAACCCTGCTGCTGATGGCCGCCGTCGTACGGACCGCCGGGCGCGGCGGGCTGCTGATACGGGCCGGGGGCCTGGTCCTGGTACGCACCCGGGGCCTGCTGCTCGTAGCCGGAGGGCTGACCGTGGCCGGTGCCGGGGCCGGTGCCGTAGGCGTACGGCTCGCCGCCGGGTATCGCGCCCTGCCCGTAGTGGCCGTACTGGCCGGGCTGACCGTACGGGCCCGGCTGCTCGGCCTGCGGCGGGGCGTTCGGGGGCATCGGCGGGGCGCCGGGCGGTGTCTGCGGGTACGCGGGCGGCTGGACCTGGCCCTGATAGGGGCTCTGGTACGGGCCGGAGGCGTACAGTCCGCCCTGCTGGGGGTCGTGCGAGGCGTACGGAGTGTCCGGGGCGTCCGGGGCGGCGTACGGGCCTTGGCCGGGCGTCTCGTACGGGCTCCCCTGATACGAGGCCGTCGGCGGAGCCGGGGCGTCCTCCGGGCCCCGCGGCCCGCCGTATCCCCCGTCGCCCCCGGCTTCGGGGTGCCGCGGATCCCCGGTACGGGGATCGCGAGGGGCTTCATCGCCCCCCGGCGGCTGTTGGCTGGGCGGCTGAGACATCAGCGCATCCCCCTTCGTACGGTCCTGGGTCCGACGGCCTCCCCCGCTTTTCCGGTGCGCGCACGGCGCGCTGCTTGGCAGGTACCCGTATCCCGGAAAGGAGCGTTCCGGACCTGGAGCCGCGTTCTCACGGCAGTCGAGCGGAGCTTCTTTCTATCACCCGGACCGTCCGGCGAAAGGGCCGGTCCACCGCCGTCACCAGGCATGGACCGGCTTGTGACGGCGCCGTTATGAAGCCTGCACCCGACCCTCACGGACCGGCGGCCCGGCCCGGATCCCGGACCCGGCGGCCCGCCGCCGTACCCCCGGCCTCAGACCTCGTCGGCCAACTCCAGCCAACGGCCCTCCAGTTCCTCCCGCTGCCCCGCCAGCTCCCGAAGCTCGGCGTCCAGCTTGGCGACCCTGGCGAAATCGGTGGCATTGGCCGCGATCTCGTCGTGGACCGCGGCCTCCTTCCCGGCCAGCTTGTCGAGCTGCCGCTCGATCCGCTGCAACTCCTTCTGCGCGGCCCGCAACTCACCGGCCGACTTCGCCTTCGCCTCCGGCGCCGGGCCGTCCTTGCGGTCGGCGGGGGCCGCCGGGGCCGCCGCCTCCACGGCGTCGCGCCGCCGCTCCAGATACTCGTCGATACCCCGCGGCAGCATCCGCAGGGTCTGGTCCCCCAGCAGGGCCAGCACCCGGTCCGTGGTCCGCTCCACAAAGAACCGGTCGTGCGAGATGACCACCATGGAGCCCGGCCAGCCGTCGAGCAGATCCTCCAGCTGGGTCAGGGTCTCGATGTCGAGGTCGTTGGTGGGCTCGTCGAGGAAGAGCACATTCGGCTCGTCCATCAGCAGCCGCAGCAACTGGAGCCGGCGTCGCTCACCACCGGAGAGATCGCCGACCGGGGTCCACTGCTTCTCCTTGACGAAGCCGAACTGCTCGCACAGCTGCCCCGCCGTCATCTCCCGGCCCTTGCCGAGATCGACCCGGTCCCGGATCTGCTGAACGGCCTCCAGGACCCGCAGCGTCGGCGGCAGCTCCGTGACGTCCTGGGAGAGATACGCCAGACGTACCGTTTTACCGACGGTGACCCGCCCGGCGGCGGGCTGCTTCTCGCCCTCCGAATCGGCGGCCTCGGCGAGCGCGCGCAGCAGGGACGTCTTCCCCGCGCCGTTCACCCCCACCAGACCGATCCGGTCGCCGGGGCCGAGCTGCCAGGTGAGACGGCGCAGCAGCACCTTGGGACCGGCCTGGACCGTCACGTCCTCCAGGTCGAAGACCGTCTTGCCGAGCCGCGCGGAGGCGAACTTCATCAACTCCGACGTGTCACGGGGCGGCGGCACATCGGCGATCAGCTCGTTGGCGGCCTCGATGCGGTAGCGGGGCTTGGAGGTACGGGCCGGGGCGCCGCGGCGCAGCCACGCCAGCTCCTTGCGCATCAGGTTCTGCCGCTTCACCTCCTCGGTCGCGGCGATCCGCTCCCGTTCGGCCCGGGCGAAGACATAGTCGCTGTAGCCGCCCTCGTACTCGTAGACCGCGCCCCGCTGGACGTCCCACATCCGGGTGCAGACCTGATCGAGGAACCAGCGGTCGTGGGTGACGCAGACCAGCGCCGAGCGGCGGGCCCGCAGATGGGCGGCGAGCCAGGAGATGCCCTCGACGTCCAGATGGTTCGTCGGCTCGTCCAGCACGATCAGGTCCGGCTCGGCGATGAGCAGCTTCGCCAGGGCGATCCGGCGGCGCTCACCGCCCGAGAGGGGGCCGATCACGGTGTCCAGGCCCTCGGGGAAACCGGGCAGCGACAGCCCGCCGAAGAGCCCCGTCAGCACATCCCGGATCTTGGCGCTGCCCGCCCACTCGTGATCGGCGAGATCGCCGATGACCTCGTGCCGGACGGTGGCGGCGGGGTCGAGGGAATCGTGCTGGGTGAGCACCCCGAGCCGCAGCCCGCCGCTCTGGGTGACCCGACCGCTGTCGGGGTCCTCCAGCTTCGCCAGCAGCCGGATCAGCGTCGTCTTGCCGTCGCCGTTGCGGCCCACCACCCCGATCCGGTCGCCTTCGGAGACGCCGAGGGACACGGAGTCGAGCAGGGCACGGGTTCCGTACACCTTGCTGACGGCCTCGACATTGACCAGATTGACGGCCATTTCTCTCCTGCGTAGGGCGACTGGATCGGCCTCCCAGCGTAGTCGCCGCGCGGCCCACCGGCGGCGGGGGCGGTACGGGCGGTCCCCGCCGGGGCCGGGGGCAGCCCGGGACGGCCCCGGGCGACCCGGGGACGGCCGGTCCGCTCAGGCCGTCCGGCTAGGTCGTTTCTTTCGGATCGGGCTGGGATAGGGAGCGGGGTCTGGTGCCGTGGATCGCAAGGCGGAGGAATGAGCCACTGCGGTGGGGGTACCTCCCGCGCCGCTAGGCGCAGGGGGCCATTGGTGATTGACGACAACGCGGCGAGGCGCGGTGCCAGGGCACGCGAGCCCCAGCCCGATCCGAAAGAGACGGCCTAGCGGTCCGCCGGGACGCGCGGCCCGCGCGGCCCGCACGTTCGACCAGCAGCCAGCCCACGAGGGCGGCGGCGAGGGCGGCGGGGGCGGTCACCGGGATCGCGATCAGCGTCGCGGACTTCCCCTCCAGCAGGTCGTCGTACCCGACCATCGAGATCCCCAGGACACCCAGCAGACAGAGAGTGATCCCGGCGGCGGCCACCGGCCCGCCGGTCCCGGTCCCGGTTGTCGTCGCGGGCGTCGCGGGCGTCGCGGGGCGTTCGAAGCGGCGGAAGACGGCGACGAGGACCGTACCGACGACAGCGGCGGCGGCCAGCCGGACCGGGGTCTGCGCCCACCAGGCACCCGAAGCGGGCTCCGGCAGGGCGGCCCCGGCACCGAGCAGTACGCCGTACACGGCCAGCAACGCCGTCAGATGCCACAGGAACGCCGTCATCGCGATCCCGTTCGCGGCGATCACCCCGCGCCACACCCGGGCCCGCCCCGCGAGCCGGGTCCCCGGCCCCCGCAGCGCCTCGGCCGCGCCGATCAACCACAGACCGTGCGCGAGCAGCGCGACCGTCGGCGGAGCCATGTTGGAGACCTTCTCGCCGGGCATCCCGACCATCGAGAAGGGGTACGGCCCCAGGGCGACCAGGGCCGCGGCGGCGACCAGACCGACGGCGGCGAGCACCCCGGGCCGGGTGATCCGCCCGTCGGCACGGAGGAAGCCGAGCTGGTGGATCGCCAGCCAGACGAAGGCGAAGTTCAGAAACTCGGCGTACGGCAGCCCGGCGGCGAACCGGGCCGTGTCCACGGCGACGGCGGCGGCCACCAGAGCCCCGAACACGGCCCAGCCGTGGCGCTCGTGCAGCCGCAGCAGCGGTGGAGTGAAGGCGACCATCGCGAGATAGATCCCGATGAACCACAGCGGCTGCGTGACCAGCCGCAACGCCACCCCAGTCAGCCCGTCGCCGCCGCCCGCCGCCTGAATCACCAGCGCCAGCGCCGCCCACACCAGGAGAAAGACCATCGTGGGCCGCAGCAGCCGCTGGAGCCGGGCCCGCAGGAAGTCCGCGTACACGGAACGCCCCGGGGCGCGGCGGGCCAGCGACCGGTACGACAGGGCGTGCGCGAACCCGCCGACGAAGAAGAAGACCGGCATGATCTGGAGCACCCAGGTCAACACCTGCAACGCGGGCACGACGGCGAGCAGATTGCCCACCTCGCGGGCGCCGTCGTCGGACACCACGACCACGGCCATCAGCCAGTGCCCCAGCACGACGACCCCGAGGGAGAGCACCCGCAGCAGATCGGCGTACCGGTCCCGCGCGGCGGGCGTGGCATCGGCGAGCGCGCGAACGGAGACGGGTTCAGTGGCCATGCGCCTACGGTGCCGGGCGGGGTGCCGCCGGGGTCAGGGCGCGGATACTCACTTCGCGCCCTGAGTACACCACGCGCCGCCGACGCCTGTTCTCGGGTTCCCCGGCGCCTATGCCTTCGGCGATGGGGGGACCTCCAGCGCCTTGGCTCTCCGGGTGAGGCTTACAGACCCGGGTCCCGCCCGGCGGCCT